>CAYOUP010000020.1:0-17847 GCA_964407125.1 uncultured Hyphomicrobiaceae bacterium
TGCCGCGATCGGCCGGTTCCTCGTCGGTAACATTGGCCTCACCGATGAAGATATCTCCCCCGCTGGTTTCCTCCAGCCCGGCAATCATCCGCAGCAGCGTCGATTTTCCGCAGCCGGAAGGCCCGACGAACACCGCAAACTCGCCTTCCTCGATCGACAGCGACACGTCATGGATGACCTCTGTCGCCCCGAAGCTTTTGCTGACATGTTTTAATTCGACACGCGACATCCATTATCCTTTTACTGCGCCCACCGCGATGCCCGAAACGATACGCCGTTGGAAGATGATATAGAGAATGACAATTGGCGCCGCGGCTATCACGATACCGGCCGTAAAAAGCGGAATCTGATCGGAATATTGCCCTTTGAGGGACGAAATCCCCACCATCAGGGTACGATGCTTCTGCATCACCAGCAGCGAGATCAACACGTCGTTCCAGCAATAGAGCGTGTTGAGAATCCCCAAGGTAACAAGAGCAGGCATCCCCAAGGGCACCATGACATGCCACCAGACCTGCAGCAATTTCGCGCCATCGATCCGCGCCGCCTCGATCAGCTCGCGCGGCAAGCCCGAATAGAACGCGGTCATCATATAGACCGAGAAGGGCAGGAAGAAAGCGGTGTAGGAGAGAATGAGCCCGATATGCGTGTTGTCGAGACCGAGGGTGAGCATCGTGCGCATGAACGGGACGAGCACGACCTGCACCGGGATCATCAGCGAAGAGAGAATGACCACGAACAGGAAGCGCCGGTAAGGGATACGAAGGCACGCCAGGGCGAAGCCGGCGAGGGAGGAGACCGCCAGCAGCAGCAGCACCGCGCCGAGGGTTGCAACAACCGAATTGAAGAAATATTCGTTGAGATGCGAGCGGGTCCAGGCCCAGACGAAGTTGTCGAAGGTGGGGCTCGTGGCCAGTCCGAAACGGTCGATCAGGTAATCATGTCGCGTCTTCAAAGCGTTATTGACCGCGAAAAAGATGGGATAGAGACAGCTCAGCGCCAGCAATCCCATCGGGATCGCGGCGATCCTCAAGCTTCGCCTGTGGCGTTTTCCAACTGTTGTCACGTTACCCTCACAGATTCGCGTTGCGCGACATGATGCGGATTTGCAGCCAGGCGAGAATGCCTGTGATCACGAAAAGGATCATCGAGAGCGCCGCTGCGTAACCCGGCCGGTTGAGCCGGCCCTGTTCGGCCCATATCAGATATTCAGGCACGGTCGTGGCCGTCCCCGGTCCGCCACCGGTCAGGACGTAGATCAGCCCGAACAGCGAAGTCAGCAGGCCGATGGTCGTGATCACCGTGGAGAACTCGATGATCGGGCGAAGTTCGGGGATGATGACGTGGATCCAGATCTGCCACATCTTGGCGCCGTCAAGCCGCGCCGCCTCGATCATCTCCTTGGAAACAGTCGACAGGCCCGCCAGGAAGATGAGCACCCCCATGCCGAAGGTTGACCAGAATTGGATGCCGAGAGTGACCGGCAGCGCTGTGGAAGAGTATCCGAGCCAGTCCACACCCGGAATGCCGAATATCTTGAGCAAGGCGTTGAGACTGCCGTTGAAGTTCAGTACGACGCTGAAGATCGAACCGACAATGACGCTCGAAAGAACGGCGGGGAAGAAATAGACAGAGCGAAAGAAGACCCGCCCCGGAACGCCCTGGTTGATCAGGATCGCCAGCAGCATCGGCAGCGTCACGAAGATCGGCACCGAGAGGAGCACGACCGCGGCGTTGGAAATGGCCGAGCGGAAGTTCGGGTCATCGATCGCCCGCAGGTAATTGTCCGCACCAATAAACTCGCCCGGGCTTACCGACGTCGCGCTGGTCAGGGAGATCAGGAAGCCCCAGCCGAGCGGAATGATGCGGAACACCATGACCAACAGGAGCGCGGGAGCAAGAAACAGGATACCGATGCGTGCCTCCGCCCTTCGGCCTTTGTGTTTTCGTGTCCGCGCGCGCGGGGGCTGACTTGTGGAAATTGCGGCGGTCATGATCGTGTCACAGGACTTGAAATGGGAAGGGGAGCGCCGTAGCGCTCCCCCCAGCTTCGGGAAGTAACTATTGCGGTTTGGCTTCGGCCTGGACCTTGTCAAGCGCAGCGGCCGCTTCGTCCACGGTCGTGTCACCGTTGAACAGACTCTGGCTCTGGTGATGCCACTCCTCAAGCTCGGCGGCGGAACAATTGGCGTGGGTCGTCGGCACCGCTCTGGTCGCCAGCCAACCCATGATCTTTTGCAGACCCGGGCTGGTGATCCCGGACACGTCGACCTCGGTGTTCGCGGGCACCGAACCGGTATCGTTCACGAGGTGCGCCAGCACATCAGGCTTGGCGAGAGTGGCCGCCGCGTCGATCGCGAGATCGAGGTTCGGCGAGTCTTTGTTCACGCCATAGCCCACGCCGCCGTCCAGCGGAACGCCGGGAGCACCTTCGTGCTGATCGGAGGCGACGGTCGGCGACGGCATGGGATAGACCCCCACATTGTCGACGCCCATATCGGTTTCGAACTGCTTCCAGTGGGCAACGTTGGAGAGCAGGCCCATCACGTTGCCCGCCGTCCCTTGTTCGAACATCGTGAACTCGTCCATGAACATGGTGGTAGAGTTTCCGCCTTCCTGGTACCAGCCATTCTTGGCGGTATCAACCCAGGCCTGCAGGATCGCCTTGATCGGGGCATCCGACCAGTGGAGCTTGCCGGATGTCCAGTCAGCCTGCTGCTGCGCAGTCAATGACTGATTGGCGGCTTCGGACAAGAAGAACTCGGCGTTGTAGCCTTCCTTGTTGCCCATCATGAAACATGCAGCCTTGCCGTAAGCCTTGAAGGCGTCGCAGACCTTGGTCAACTCGGCCCAGGTCGTCGGCGGACTGTCCGGATCGAGGCCCGCATCCTTGTAGAGCTTCTTGTTGTAGTAAACGACATGGCCTTGCAGCGTCGTCGGAATGAAGTAGAGCTTGCCGTCGGACCCGGTAAACGCGGATTTGCCGACAAGCTTCGAGATGAGATCGGGAAGCTTGTCGTCGAGCGGGATCAATCCTTCAGTCAGGGCCTTTGCATGGGCGCCGCCATTGGCCCAGATCACGTCAGGACCGGCCTTTGAAGAGAGAGCCGTACCGAGCAGCGTGTAGTACTCAGCATCCGGCTGTCCCAGGATGGTCAGAGTTGCCCCCGGATGCGCGGCCTCGAACGCGGCCTTTGCCGCATCGTAATACGTCGCATGGGTCGGATCGCCCCCGTTGACGTCCCACACGGTGATTTCCTGCGCGAGAGCAGGACTGGCGGCCATCAGCGTTGCGAGCGCTGCGGCCAATTTCAGTTTATGCATCGTTGTTTCCTCCTATTTTTGGTGCAGTCGGCTTCATCCCTGGCTCCCGGCGAGCGTTGCCGCCGACGAGGCGCGTGAATCAGAATGGGGGACATCAAGCTTGTCACGAGGAAGAATGATGGGGCGCGCCCATTCACGGCGCGCCGTTTCGGACAGGACCAGTCCATGGCCCGGGCGATCCGGCGCATAGGCCCATCCATCGCGGATCTCGATCGTCTGTTCGACCAGATGATCGAAGTTCTGAAAGGAATATTCGAGCCACTCGACTTCGGGCAGGGCGCAGGCCATATGCACACCCACCTCGAGGAAGGTATTGCCGAGCGACACAGGTATACCGAGTTCGGCCGCCAGCCAACCGGTCCGCATCACATCGGTCACATGTCCGTGCACGTTGAGGATATCGGTACCGCCTGCGAGCATGAGTTGGCGCTTGCCTGCGGCGTTGAGATATTCGCCCGAGTTGATCAGGGTCCAGGGAACTGCCGCGCGCAGCATGCGCAAGCCGTCGAAATCATGACGTAATATGGGATCTTCGACCCACAGGAAGTCGTAGCCTGCCCTGCGCATTTCGGTCAGTTTGACCGCCGCTTCCTTGGCGCCCCAAGCCTCGTTAGCGTCCACCATGATCTGCGCACCCGGACGAACCGTCTCGGTCAGCAGCTTGAGGCGCGAAAGATCGCGCTCGAAGTCGGGGTGACCGACCTTGATCTTGAAGGCGCGGTAGCCAAGCGCGTCGGCGCGCGCAAACAAACGCGCGAACTCGTCGTCGCTCAGATGAAAATCCAGACCCGACGCATAGGCGCGGACACGATCCCGCCGGCTGCCAAGGAACCGATGAAGCGGCATTCCGGCCTGCTTTGCCGCAAGGTCCCACAAGGCCACCTGGATGGCTTCTTCAAAAGGCAGGGTGAAGTTGCGCAGATTTCCCCCACGCGGACGAGCGACGCGGTGGATAAGCGCCATAGGGGCCTGGCCATGCAAGTCTGGCCACACCTCATCCTCGAACACGCGAACAATTTCATCCTGGTTCGGCAGGGGCTGAAATAATGTTTGCGCAAAACCGAGGCCGACCAGACCGCTCTCAGCAATCAGTTCGAGGGCGGCTACATTGACCGAGTCGGCACGGACCTGGCTGTCGCCGATCACCCGGTCGCGGGCAAACTGAAACCGGGTAATGTGGAAACCAGTGATCTGCATTTGATCGATCAAACTCGCTACGCTTATATATCTACTACTATATTTAATAGATCAATTATACAGGGAATGGCAAGTGGCAAGCAAGACCCCGAGAAAGACTGCCCTGGAAACGGGAAAAGGCGATAAGCTCAGCGATGCGGCGTATGCGAGAATTCTGGAACTTCTGTTCGAGGGGAAGCTGCCAGCCGGAGCCGTCTTTGCTCAGCGCGAACTGGTTGAAATAATTGGCGTTCCCGTTGCCCCGCTTCGAGACGCACTGCGTGTGCTGGAGACGGAAGGCCTGGTTACAATTCACTCCCGAACCGGTATCGAGATCGTAAAGCCGGGGCTGGAGCTAATCCGCTCGACCTACCAGTTTCGCGGCATCATAGAACGTGCGGCAGTGGCGGTTTATGCCGAGACTGCGGATGAGGTTGAACTGGCCGAGCTTGAGCGGCGGCACCTCGCCATGATCGAACTACTTGAGAGCGACGGCCTCACCGACCATGCAGGTGCCGAGATCGAGGAACTTGAAATGGCCCTCCACTATGCAATTATCCGCAGCCTCTCCAACCCGCTCATCGAGACTACCTATAAACGAATTCACAGCTATTTTCGGCTCATCCGCCTCGATCAAAAGATCTCTGTGCTACTGGTGCTGCGCTCCCTTAACGAACATATGCAGATCATTCTCGCCTGCAAGGCGCGAAATCCGGATGCTGCCGTATCTGCTCTCCAGACCCACTTCAATGCCGCACTCCAGCGCAGCCTTGGCATTTTCAGCTAGTGCATCGATCAAAATGGAGGCTTCCAGAGACCGACCGCGCTGCGCCGCCTAATGAAATTGCAGCAGATCAAGAAAGGCCTGCGCGGCGCCATTCACAGGTTTTGCTCCGTCACCCCGAAGATGAGCGACGACCAACTCCCAGCAGATCGCGGGTTCAGCCAGCTCGGCAAGGGCGATCCTGGGACGGCGCATCTCGGCAATCGTCTCCGGCAAAAGGGCGATGCCAAGTCCGTGGCCGACCAGTTCGACAATGGTTTCGAGATCAGTGACATCGGCAACGGTTCGCCTTTGAATGCCCGATTGCGCAAAGGTGCGATCGATAAGGGACCGCGTGCCCCAGCCGATTTCGAAATCTACGAAGGGATAGTCGACCAGATCACACAGCAACACTTCTTGTTGCCCCGCGAGAGGGTGCTTTGGGTGCGTCGCAACCGCCAGGTCCTCGCAGGCGACGATGCCGGTTACGATATCGTCAGACAGATCGAGCAGCGGTAGGAACGCAAGATCCAGCGATCCCGCTCGCAACTGTTCCACCAATCCTTCGGAATCCCCTTGCCGCAATCGCACCTCGATAGCTGGATTGACCGCGTGGAAGCGCGAGATGAGAGACGGCAAGTCGAGGAAAGAGGGCAAGCTGTGAACTGTCCCGATGGAGAGCGATCCTGAACGCAGACCTTCGATCTCAGCAACCGTTTCGCGGCCGACATCGATCATCCGCAGAACCTCACGGGCATATTCGAGAAAAGCTTGCCCTGCCGGTGTTAGTTGCACCTGCCGTGTGCTGCGCGCAAAAAGCCGCGCCTGCAGTTCCTTCTCAAGTGCACGGATGGAAGCTGATAAAGCCGACTGGACGATATGAACCCGCTGGGCTGCCCGCGTGAAATTCCGCTCTTCGGCAACGGCAATGAAATGCTGGAGATGGCGCAATTCCACTGTAAGTCTTGCCCCTTTAATCGATTGAATAGATTAAACTGATCGTTAATATCTGTTGGACGCATAGGCAACCTTTGATCATGGTCTCATCAAACCGATTTTGAAATCGGCAATCACCGAATTTCAGAACCAGATCACCAGCATAATTGCGGAAGGAAAATATCGTGCCAGGCAAACTTGAAGGCAAAGTTGTTCTCATAACGGGAGCGAGTGCAGGAATCGGCCAGGCCAGTGCGCGTGCCTTGGCGAGCGAAGGAGCGCGTCTCGTGCTCACGTCTCGCCGCCGCGAGCGTCTCGACGCGCTGATCGAGGAAGCGCGGGCACTCGGAACAGAAGGCGTCGCAGTCATTGGCGATGCCCGGGAAGAGGCGACGGCGCTCAAAGCCGTGGAAGCAGCCACGACAAGCTTCGGCCGCATCGATATTCTCATCAACAATGTCGGCGTCGGCAATTACAAGGAACTCGTTGACACGAGTCTCGACGACTATGTGGAGATGATGGATACGAATGTCCGCTCGACCTTCCTTTTTTCGCGCCATGTCACGCCGGTCATGCTCAAGCAGGGCGAGGGCCTCATCCTGATGATTTCCTCCATGGCCGGCGTATATGGCTTTCCCGGCGAGGCGGTCTATTGTGCCACCAAATTCGCTCAGGTTGGCTTCGCGCAAGGACTGGACAAGGAACTGCGCCCGCATGGCATCAAGGTGGGCACGATCTGTCCGGGCGGCACGAAGACCGAATTCGCTCTCGGCAAGGGCCGGACGGAGGCGAGTGTCGAGCAGTCGGACATGCTGGAATCCGAGGACGTAGCCGCTGCGATCCTCTTCGCCTGCACCCAGCCGAAACACTCCCGCATTATCCAGGTGCAGATGCGCACAATGGCGGAGGGGCTCTAAACCGCCATTTCACCATGTAGATCTTTATCAAAATTCAAATGAAGGAAATGCCGATACGCCGCTGCCGAAAGCCGGACCACTGCAATGGCGGAGTAGAAATTCGCATCAGGGGGGCTCTGCGCCCCGAACGGCATACGCTATTCGGGGCCCGGAGCCGGATTACATCGGCCCGGCTGCTATCGCGTTCCGGCTTTCAGCAGTCTGAAATCGGGAAGATCGCGCAGCACGCGTTCCGGCCCGACCGGTGAATAGACGACAAAGAGCTGCATGGGCCCATCGCCTGTATTGAGCGTCGAATGAAACCGGCTTTCGGGTACATAGACCGTGCAACCCGGCCCCACTTCTTTCGTGATCGGATTGCCATTTTCGTCCTCGACCATCTGCTCGCCTGTTCCGGAGATGACGAAGATGATTTCCTCGGCGCCCGGATGATTGTGCCGGGCATGGCCCTGACCGCTCGGCAGGTCGACCACGCCGCCGGAAAAGCGCTGCGCGTTGTTTACCTCGGGCGCGACCGTCAGCGCCAGTTGTCCCCAGTCGAACCCGAAAGCGTCGACTTCGTGCGGATAGACAAAGAATCGTTCCGTCGCATTCGTCTTCATGATGCCTTCCTCCCTGGTTGAGTTGTTATGCGCTCTTTTTCAATGGCAGCGCCTTGAAACCGGCGGTCTGATCGCGGATGGCTGCCTCCGCGGGCAGGCGTTCCATCGAGCTTGCGCCATAGAAGCCGTGAATCTGATCGCAATGCTCGAGGATGTAACGCGCGTCGTCCGGCATCGAGATCGGTCCGCCGTGGCATAGGATGATAACATCCTGACGCACACCGCGCGCGGCCGATGTGATTGCGTCGATCTCCGTCACGCACTGGTCCAGCGATTTTGCGGAGGATGCGCCGATGGTGCCGCCCGTGGTTACGCCCATATGGGCGACGATGATGTCGGCGCCCGCCTTCGTCATCGCGACGGCCTCGCCGGGATTGAAGACATAGGGCGTGGTCAGGAGGTCGAGTTCGTGCGCGGCGGCGATCATGTCCACCTCCAGCCCGTAGCCCATCCCGGTTTCTTCGAAACTCTGCCGCATCGTGCCATCGAAAAGGCCGATTGTCGGGAAGTTCTGCACCCCGGAAAAACCCATCGACTTGAGCTCGGCCAGGAATTGCGGCATCAGCACGAAGGGGTCGGTGCCGTTGACACCTGCAAGGACGGGTGTCGTCTTGACGACCGGCAAGACTTCGACAGCCATCTCCTTGACGATCTCATTGGCATTGCCATAGGCAAGCAGGCCCGCCGCCGACCCCCGGCCCGCCATGCGGTAGCGGCCGGAATTGTAGATGATGATGAGGTCGATGCCCCCCGCTTCCTCTGCCTTGGCGGAAAGACCGGTTCCGGCGCCACCGCCGACAATCGGACGCCCATTAGCGATCATTGCGCGAAAATTATCGAGAATTGTTTGGCGGGGAATTGCTGGCATCGTAACCCTTACTTTTGTGAAATATCGAGAAATGTCGCGACCGCGGCTTCAGCGAAGGCAGGGTCGTTAATATGGTGCGCCAGGCGAACGACTTTGCGCCGTTCGGTCTGCCTGATCGTTGCCTCAAGCGCGCCGAACAGGGCGGCGTCGGCTTCCGGATCGAAGAATGCCGCGCCTTCGCTATCGAGCGCGGAGACGCCTTTTTCCGGGATCAGAAAGCGCACTTCGCCCTCGCAGGCGTTCAGCTTGTTGCCGATCCATTCGCCGATCCGCCGGCACTCGTCGGCGGTCGTGCGCATGAGCGTCACGTTGGGATTGTGCTTGTAGAGTGTCCGGTCGCGAAAAGCCGCCGGGACTGTTTCCGGCGCCCAGAAATTGACCATGTCGAGTGCACCGACCGAGCCGACATAGGGCAGCCGCGTGCGTGCAATCGCGCCGAAACGGTCATCGGTTGCAGGCATCACGCCGCCGATCAGCAGGTCGCACACTTCCGTCGTCGTCATGTCGATCACACCGGCAAGCATGCCGCTATCGGCGAGCTTCTCCATCGTGCGCCCGCCGGTTCCGGTCGCATGGAAGATCATGCAGTCATAGCCGGATCGCAGCCGCTCGGCGATTGCTGTGACGCATTGCGTCGTCACGCCGAACATCGACAGGCCGATCGAGGGCTTGTCCTCCTTAAGGTCGGCGGGTTGCGTGGCCATACCGATGATCGCCTGCGCCGCATTGTGAAGGATGACCCTGCTGAGCCCGTTGAGACCAGCCATATCCGTCACCGAGGGCATGAAGATGATGTCGGAGATGTCGACAAAGGGCGAGACATCGCCTGATGCGAGCGTCGAGACCATCAGCTTCGGAATGCCGTAGGGAAGCACGCGCATGCCGGCAGTGATGATAGAGGTGCCTCCGCCGCCGCCAACCCCGACAATCGCGGCGATGTCGTTCCGTGCCGCAGCAAAGCGTCTGAATGCCTCCGTCATCGCTGCGACGGCCGTGCCGCGATCGGTGAGGCCTTGAACGGCCTGGGTGCCGGCCGGATGATAGGATGCGACCTCGCTTGCCGGAATATCGGCATGCAGGGCGGCATGCTGGGTGCTGACGTCGACCCGTGATATGGCCAGCCCCCGCGCGGCGATCAGCCCGGCAAGATAGTCCAGCTCCTCGCCTTTCGTGTCGTATGTACCGACGACATAGACGCGCTTCACGTGCCTTCCTCCCTGGCTGTATGTGGTCCGCTTCTTTATTTCCCGATTGCTGTGAAGCGGGCTGTTGCAATCTCGTGAGACACGTGTATCATATTAACATGAGCGTCTCACGTCAATCGAACGAATTGCAGGAAGAAGGCGAACGCGGTCCGCGAGCGAGGACCCGGCGTCTTATGCTGGAAACCGCGACGAAACTCATGCAGGCTGGCGTGACGCCATCCGTGAGCGACGTGGCCGAGGTTGCAGAAGTCTCAAGAGCGACGGCTTACCGCTATTTCCCCAGCCAGGCAGCGCTGGTGGAGGCGGTGGTCGACGAAGCGCTCGGGCCGATCCTTGCCTGGCAATCGGAATCCTCTGATGCCTCCGAACGCGTCGATGACCTGTTCAGCTCATCGCTGCAGCGCATTGACGAGTTCGAGGCAACCTTCAAGGCGGCACTCAAGCTGTCTCTGGACGAATGGGCGCAAAAAAAGGCTGGCACGTTGGTCGGTGAACCGCAATTCACGCGGGGACACCGTGTCGAGCTGCTCCGCAAGGCGCTTCATCCACTGAATGCGCGTCTGCCTGCCGGGGAAGTGGAGCGGCTCGCGCAGGCTTTGTCATTGATTTTCGGTGTGGAAGTGCTGGTGGTGCTCAAGGACATGTGGGGCTTGGATGGCTCCCAGGCCGAGGCGGTCGCACGGTGGGCCGCCGGAGTGCTGGTCCGCACGGCAATGGAAGGAGACCAGTAGAGTTCATCTGGCCAGACCAGAAGTGGATGGTGTGAATAATTGGCGGACAACTGATTGGAACAACCTTCATCCGTTGTGAAATCGTTTAGTATGTTTTTTTTGATGTAAAACACAATTGAACTAAAAGGAGTAAGCCGATATCGATCATTGTGGAGGTAAATTCAGGAAGCTTGACGGTAATCTGTAATTTGGTATTACCAGTTTGTGAATTAAGCATTTTATGATCAGCTTCTAAATAGCTGCGAGGTGACCCAAGCTCGCGCTGTCCCGATCACTGAATGGTGCGAAGGACACCGGAAAGGTCCGGTTGGGTGACAAAAGAAGTAAAGGGAGGAAGTAGAATGAAGTCTGTAATGAAAGGTTTGGCCGCCGGGGCGATGTTCCTCGGAATGGCCGGGAATGTTTCGGCTACGGAATTGACGATTTTCTGGGCTGAATGGGATCCTGCGAATTATTTGCAGGAACTCGTAAACGAATACGAGGCCGAGACCGGCGTCAAGGTCACGGTGGAAACAACGCCGTGGTCGGATTTCCAGACCAAGGCTTTCACCGAATTCAACGCACATGGCAACGCTTATGACTTGATAGTCGGCGATTCACAGTGGCTTGGCGCGGCTTCCGAGGCAGGTCACTATGTCGATCTGACCGAGTTCTTCAACAAGCACAAGCTTAACGAAGTCATGGCTCCGGCGACTGTCAAATACTATGCCGAGTATCCGTCGAGTTCGGGCAAGTACTGGGCGATCCCGGCCGAAGGCGATGCGGTCGGCTGGTCTTACCGCAAGGACTGGTTCGAAGACCCGAAGGAGATGGAAGCTTTCAAGGCGAAGTACGGCTACGATCTTGGCGTGCCGAAGACTTGGGCGCAGCTTCGCGATATCGCCGAGTTCTTCCACCGTCCGGACCAGAACCGCTACGGCGCAGCCATTTACACGGATAATTCCTATGACGGTCTTGTCATGGGCGTCGAGAATGTCCTGTTCTCCTATGGCGGCGAGCTGGGCGACTATTCGAAATACAAGGTCGATGGAATTATCAACTCCGATAAGAACGTATCTGCCTTGGAATACTATCGTGAGCTCTATAAATTTACGCCTCCCGGCTGGGGGAAGGCCTTCTTTGTCGAGAACAATCAGGCCATTACCGAAAACCTGGCGGCAATGAGCATGAATTACTTCGCCTTTTTCCCGGCTCTTGTGAACGAGGCCTCGAACCCGAATGCGAAGGTGACTGGCTTCTTCGCCAATCCGGCGGGTCCGGGCGGCGAGCAGTATGCCGCTCTTGGCGGTCAGGGCATCTCGATCGTGTCCTATTCGAAGAACCAGGAGGAAGCGTTCAAGTTTCTGGAATGGTTTATCAAGGACGAAACGCAGAAGCGCTGGGCCGAGCTTGGCGGCTATACCTGCAGTAAGGCTGTGCTTGAGTCGGACGAGTTCCAGAATGCGACGCCATACAACAAGGCCTTCTACGAAACCATGTTCAAGGTGAAGGACTTCTGGGCAACGCCGGAATATGCGGAGCTGCTGATCCAGATGAACCAGCGCATCTATCCGTTCATCACGGCCGGAGAAGGCTCAGCCAAGGCAGCGCTCGACGCGCTTGATGCGGACTGGCAGGCTACGTTCAAGAAGTACGGGCGCTAGCAGTAGAACAGGGCGGGAGCCCGGGGTGAGGAGGGGCGGTCCGACCGCCCTTCCGGCCACGCTCCGGGCTCCGCATTGCCGCCGCCACCCTCTGCTCGAGAGGGACGCGCCGGGGGCGGGGCAAAAGGTATCTCCGGGAGGAACAGGGTTTTGGCGACTTTGACGATGACCACGCTCGATCCGCGCTCGCGCGCCGCGCGGCGGGGGATGAGCGACCTGACGATCAGGAATCTCTTCATCATTCCGACGATCCTGTTCCTGATCGTCTTCAACATCTTTCCGCTTCTTTACTCGCTGGGCTATTCGTTCACCGACTTTCGCGCTTCGACGAGCGCGCCGGCCAATTTTGTGGGGCTGGACAACTATCGGACTCTGCTGAACGACCCGTTCATCTGGTCGAACTTCGCTATTACGGCCAAATACGTGATTGTCTCGGTGGCGGGCCAGGTGCTGGTCGGGTTCGGGGTGGCGATGCTTCTGAACCGCGACATTCCCTTCAAGGGTCTCATTACGACGTTGCTTCTGCTGCCGATGATGCTGTCGATGGCGGTTGTGGGGCTGTTCTGGAAGCTGCTGTATGATCCCTCATTCGGCATTATCAACTATGCGCTGGGGCTTGGCCGGTTCGAATGGCTGTCGAACCCGGATATGGCACTCTATGCAGTCGCCATCTCCGATATCTGGATGTGGTCGCCCTTCGTGATGCTTTTGTCGCTGGCGGGTCTTTCGGCGGTGCCCAAGCATCTTTACGAGGCAGCCGCAATCGACCGGGCCGGTCCGTTCTACACCTTCTTCCGCATCACGCTGCCACTTGTGGCGCCGATTCTGATGATCGCGATCATCTTTCGCACAATGGAAGCCTTCAAGACCTTTGACCTCGCCTACATCCTGACCAGCCAGCCGACGGCCGAGATGATCTCAATCCGTCTCTACAAGATGGCGTTCCAGGAATGGCAGACGGGGATGAGCTGCGCGCTGGCCTACATCATGCTGATCATGGTGGTCGCCATCACTAACATCTATGTGAAGTATCTGAACAAGGTGAAGGAACGCTAGTATGGCGGCGATACAAACCACCGGCGAACGGGTTCTCAACAAGGCCGCGATCGCTGCCGTTCTGGTCGTGACGCTGATCTTCCTTGCGCCGATCTACTGGATCGCGTCGACCTCTCTCAAGCCGCGCAATCTTGCAACGACGGTGCCGCCGACGGTCGTGTTCGAGCCGGAGATCTCACCCTTCGTGAAGCTGACGTTGCGCCGCTCGCAGCTGCGCGCGCAGCCGACACCGGAGGAATATGCGGCGGCCCCCTGGTGGGAGCGGCTGGTTTTTGACGGTGGCGAGAAGGTTGTGCGCGATGGCCACGGCAATGTTCAGCTGTCTGGCTATCCGAGCCGCTTCGTCAACTCGCTCATCGTCGCCATCATCTCGACCGTGCTGGCCGTGGGCATGGGGACCTTTACCGCCTATGGCTTCTCCCGCTTCAAGGTGAAGGGAGAACAGGACTGGCTGTTCTTCATCCTGTCGACACGCATGCTGCCGCCGGTTGTGGTGGCCATCCCGATGTTCCTGATGTACCGGGTCGTGGGCCTCAACGATACTCATATAGGGCTTATCATCCTCTATACCGCCTTCAACCTGTCCTTCTCGGTGTGGCTCATGAAAGGCTTCATCGACGAGATCCCGAAGGAGTATGAGGAGGCCGCGCTCGTCGACGGCTATACGCGCATGGAAGCCTTCTTCAAGGTCGTGCTTCCGGAGGCGGCGACGGGGATCGCGGCGACGGCAGTGTTCTGCTTCATCACGGCATGGAACGAATACGCCTTCGCGCTGATCATGACGCGCCGTGATGCGCAGACCGCGCCGCCCTTCATCCCCAGCCAGGTCGGCTCCGGCCTGCCGGATTGGACGGTGATTGCAGCGGGCACCTTCCTGTTCCTGCTGCCGGTAGCCATCTTCACTTTCCTCCTGCGCAACCATCTCCTGCGCGGTATGAGCTTTGGAGCGATCCGCAAATGAACTTCCACGAACTCAACAGCCGCTATCTGGAACCGGGCTCGATGTGGCTGATGATCTTCGGCATCGCAGCGCTGTGCCAACCGTGGATCTTCTTCCTGCACCGGTATGGGGTCACGATCATGATTCTCGGGCTTGTGGCGTTCATGATCACCTCGCATATCGGGCCGGGGAAAATCGTCAGCGACGACGCTTTCGACGCCTCCGATGAACGGGAGGACAGAGCATGAGCGAGATAGAGCTTCGCGGCGTCCAGAAGTGGTTCGGCCCGCTCCAGGTTATCAAGGACATGGACCTGACGATCGCCGCCAATGAGTTCATCGTCATGCTCGGCCAGTCGGGCTGCGGCAAGACGACGACGCTGCGCGCGATTGCGGGCCTTGAATCGATCGACGAGGGCGACATCCTGATCGGCGGAAAGCCGGTCCAGCACCTCAAATGCTCCGACCGCGACATCGCCATGGTGTTCCAGTCCTTCTCGCTTTACCCGCATATGACGGTCTATGAGAACATCGCCTTCCCGCTGCGCGCCACGCGTAGCGGTAAGGGAGCGGTGGACGAGGCGGTTCGCGAGATCGCGCGTGTGCTGCGTATTACCGATCTGCTCGATCGCAAGCCGTCGGCGCTGTCGGGCGGAGACATGCAGCGTGTGGCGATCGGCCGGGCGCTTGTGCGCCGTCCGGAAGCGATGCTGATGGACGAGCCGATCGGGGCGCTCGATGCAAAGCTGCGCGAGGAGATGCGCGCCGAGATCAAGCGGCTGCACATCAAGCAGAACTCGACGACCATCTATGTGACCCACGACCAGGTGGAGGCGATGAGCCTTGCCGACCGCATCGTGGTCATGCATGAGGGGCTGTTGCAGCAGGTCGGCTCGCCGGAAGAGGTCTACGCGCATCCGGGGAACCTGTTCGTGGCGCAGTTCGTTGGCAGCCCGGTGATGAATGTGGCCCCGGCGCATGTGCGGGAGGAAAGCGGGGCGGTCAGTGTTGCCGTCGATGCCGCCGCCCCGGGCTTCGCCTTCCCGCGCGAGCTTCTTGCCCGGCTGAACGGCCATGCCCAGCAGTCCGGCGATCTCACGCTCGGGATACGGCCCGAGGGCGTGCTTATCTCGCGCGAGGCGCAGGAGGGCTATGTGCCTGTGGAGGCCCATATTATCGAGCCGCTTGGCTCGCACGACATCGTCGATCTGAAGGTGGGCGATGGCATGCTCAGGGCCCGCACGCCAGCTGGCTTCGTGCCACGGGCGGGCGAATGGGTGCATGCGCGCATCGATCCCGCGCAAGCCCACTTCTTCGATACCAGGAGCGGCCGGTCGCTCGGAGTGAGGCTTTAAGGCAATGGCGCATATCGAACTGAAGAACATCACCAAGACCTTCGGCGGGACGACCGCGCTCAGGAATCTCGACCTGACGATCGAGGACGGACAGTTTTTCGTGCTGCTCGGCGAAACGGGTGCGGGCAAGACCACGACGCTGCGTATCGTCGCGGGGCTTGAGAAGCCGGACGAGGGCACCGTGCTGATCGACGGGGTGGACGTCGGGAGCTGGGGGGCGGCTGAACGCGATATGGCGCTGGTGCTGCAGCAATACTCGCTCTATCCGCGCTTTACGGTCCGCGAGAACCTGGAGTTCCCGCTGAAGTCGAAGATCCGCCGCACCGCGCCGGACGAGATCAGCGAGCGTGTGGAGCGCGTCGCGGCGACGCTGCGCATCGGTCATCTGCTCGAGCGCAAGACCGACCGGCTGTCGGGCGGGGAGATGCAGCGCGTCTCTATCGGCCGGGCCATCGTGCGCGAGCCGCGCGCTTTCCTGATGGATGAGCCGCTCTCAGCGCTTGACGCCAAGCTGCGCGAGGCGCTCAGGACCGAGCTGAAGAATCTGCAGATGACGCTTGGTGCGACCTTCGTGTTCGTAACCCACGACCAGGTCGAGGCGATGTCGATGGGCGACCGGATCGGCGTGCTGGATCGCGGACGCCTGGTGCAGACCGGCACCCCCGCCGAGATCTATGTCAATCCTAAGAACACCTTCGTAGCCCGCTCGGTCGGCTCCCCGCCGATGAACCTCATCAACGGCGCGGTCAGTGGCGGCGCGGCCGTCACGGAGGCGGGCTTCAGCCTACCTGTCACCGTCCCGGTGGCCCACGAAGGGCAGCAGGTCACTTTTGGGGTACGACCCGAGGACATCCGGCTCGATCCGCAGGCTCCTGCAAAAGCCCGCGTCCACGACATCGAAAACCACGGGGTGGAGAAGATTGTTACGCTCGCCGCGGGCGAGACGATGCTGCACCTCACCGCACCGGCCACCTACAGGTTCGAAATCGACGATACCATCGCGTTCTCATGGAACCCGGAGAAAATCCTGATATTCGACAGAGACTCAGGGCGCAATATCACGGCTGCAGCGTAGCAATATGTGCCGGGCGGCCTTGGACGGGTGCCCCGGCACTCATTAGCCGGAAACCGGGAACCGCAGGCGGTAGCTCGCCTCAACCTCGCGATTGCAGAAGTTCAGAGGCAGACCGCCTTGAAGCACGCGGATCGCTTCCTCCGCCGCGCCAACACCCATGCGCATCATCGATTCCTCCGTGATCCCGGCCATATGAGGCGTCAGGATCACGTTGTCCAATGAGAGAAAGGGATGATCAACCGGCAGGGGCTGTGTCGAAAAAACATCGAGCGCTGCGCCGCCGATCCTTCCATTGGTCAGTGCTTCCACGAGGGCATCCTCATCCACGACTGCGCCGCGCGCGACATTGATGAGCAGGGCATTTTGTTTCATCCGGGCGATACGGTTTCGGTTCAGGAGGCCAGTCGTTTCCGGTGTCAGAGGACAGCAGAGCACGATTATGTCGGCGGTCTCGACCAGCGTGTCGAGATCAATGGCGCGCGCGCCCTCCGGAACGGAGGAGGCTGTTCGGGTAAAGGCCATGACCTCAAGGCCGAAGCCGTGCCGCGCAATTCGCAACACCGCGCGGCCGACGCTTCCCATGCCGACGATGCCTATTGTGCGTCCGGCGAGGTCGTGACCGAAATCCGCATGAGCCCGCCCGGCCGTCCAGCCTTGCGTCCGCAGGTCGCGATCCACCAATCTGAAGCGCCGGCTGAGCGCGAGCGAGACCATGATCACATGCTCGGCGACGGTGGAGGCATTGACGCCCGGCACGTTCGCCACAAGTACACCAGCCCGTGTCGCCGCCTCGACCGGAATCATGTCAAGCCCCGCGCCATGCCGGATCGCGGCGCGCAGTTTCGGCGCTTCCTCGAACAATGCCGCGGGCAACGGGGCACGGACGATAATGATGTCGGCGTTCCGGCCTTCGCGCAGCAAGGTCTCCTTGTCGGGGGCGCTCGCCACGACAAGCTCACCGGTGCCCTTCAGCATTTCGACGGCGCGCGGGTGCAGTGGATGTGTCGAGTAGATCCTGAACATCGCTTCAGGCCCGCACTATGGCGCCGCCCAATTCGGGCCGGGATGATGCGTTGTTTTCGCCTGTGCCGATAAGGCCCTTCCAGTAGCTCTCGGCCCCTTGCAGATGCGCGCTCATGAGCGCCTGGGCGAGATTGCCATCGCGGCGAAGCAGCGCTTCGAAGATCTGGATATGTTCGGCGTGAGAATGGCTTCCGCGCTCGGGATCGTTGAAATAGATCGGCAGCCGCTGTTCGC
>CAYOUP010000021.1:0-17667 GCA_964407125.1 uncultured Hyphomicrobiaceae bacterium
GGTCGGCGCGCGGGTCCTCGTCGCGGAAGCAGGGTGCGATCTGGAAATAGCGGTCGAAGCCGGAAATCATCAGCAATTGCTTGAACTGCTGCGGCGCCTGAGGCAGGGCATAGAACTTGCCCGGATGAATACGCGAGGGCACGAGGAAATCGCGCGCGCCTTCCGGCGAAGAGGCGGTCAGGATCGGCGTCTGGAATTCGAAGAAACCGGCGGCCTCCATGCGGCGGCGGATCGAGCCGATGACCGCCGAACGTTTCATGATGTTGGCGTGGATGGTTTCGCGGCGCAGATCGAGGAAACGGTATTTGAGGCGCGTATCTTCCGGATAATCCGGCTCGCCAAAAACCGGCAGCGGCAACTCGTCGGCTTCCGAGAGAACGGTGATCCCGGTTATCCGCAGCTCGATATCACCCGTCGGCATGTTCGGGTTGACCGTGTCCCCTGAACGTGCCTCGACAACGCCATCGACGCGGATGACCCATTCGGCGCGGACCTTTTCCGCCGTGGCAAAAGCCGCGCTATCCGGTTCGACGACGCATTGCGTCATGCCGTAATGGTCGCGCAGGTCTATGAAGAGCAGACCGCCATGATCGCGCACGCGGTGCACCCATCCCGACAGCCGCGCCGTCGCGCCGACATCGGATTTGCGCAGTGCGCCGCATGTATGGCTGCGATAGGCGTGCAGTTTCGCCGCCTTGTTTTCCACAGCCCCTGCGGCTCCTGATTTCCCGCTCGCGCCTTTCGCCTTGTCCGGCGCTTTTTTCGTTGCCGTCTTGCCCATTTCGATCTTCCGGTGATTTTTCAGGAATCAAGGCCCTCGTGCACCGCCCGCACCAGCCTTCGATGTAAAAGAGTCAGCGGCAAAAGCGCATGTGCCCGTCTTCTTGTCAAGATGGTGCTCCGTAACAGAGGACAAGCTCTTCAGCCTGTTGTATAGAGAGTGGGATGAATCCAATTCCTGTTATTTCGACCACAGACGCGCTCGCCGAATTCTGTCAGCACCTAGGCCAATCCGATTTCGTCGCCGTCGATACTGAATTCATGAGACAGTCGACCTATTGGCCGGAACTGTGCCTGGTTCAGCTTGCCAGTCCGGACGATGAGGCGGTTGTCGATCCGCTCGCGCCGGGTATTGATCTTGCGCCTTTTTACGAGTTGATGGCGGACGCTTCGACCGTGAAAGTCTTTCACGCCGGTCGGCAGGATGTGGAGATCATCCATCACGAGGCGGACATCATTCCCCTGCCGATCTTCGATACGCAGATCGCGGCGATGGTGTGCGGTTTCGGCGAGGCGGTCAGCTATGGCGCGCTGGTCAAGCGGCTGGAGCGCAAGAATCTCGACAAGAGTTCGCGTTTTACCGACTGGTCCCGCCGCCCGCTGACGGACAAGCAGCTTCGCTACGCGCTGGGCGATGTGACGCATCTGCGCGGCATTTACGAAAAGCTGAAACAGGAGCTCGAAACGTCCCGGCGCTCGTCCTGGGTCGCCGAGGAAATGGCGGAGCTGACCGATCCGGGCAATTACCGCACCGAGCCGGAAGATGCCTGGAAGCGCCTGAAGAACCGCGCCCGCAGCCATTCCGAGCTGGCAATCATGATCGAGCTTGCCGCCTGGCGCGAACGCGAAGCCCAGCGGCAGAACGTGCCGCGCAGCCGCGTCGTCAAGGATGACACGATCTACGATGTGATGGTGCAGGCGCCGAAGACGCTGGAGGATCTGGCGAAATTGCGCACAGTGCATGACGGGATGGCCCGTTCGCAGCGCGGGCGTGATATGGTCGAGGCGGTCAAAACGGCGTTGGAGCGTCCGGTCGAGGAGTTGCCCGAATTGCCCGTGCACGAGCCGCTGCCGCCCTCAGCGGTTGCTGCCGCCGATCTTCTTCGTGTGCTTTTGAAAGCCGTGGCCGCCGAAAATAACGTCGCCGCCAAGCTGATCGCCAATACGGACGAACTCGACAAGATCGCCGTCGATGACAATGCCGATGTCCCGGCGCTCCATGGCTGGCGGCGGGAGTTGTTCGGCGAAAGCGCGCTGGCGATCAAATCGGGGCGGCTGGCCATGTCGATAAGGAACGGGCGTATCGTGACCTATCCATTTGATGAAGCTTTTGGAGAGAATGGCGGGCAATCTGTCTCTCCGGTCACGGCGAGCGTGGATTAATCGGCAACAGTTGCTCCGCATTCCGGCTTTGAGACAGTAGAAATCTGCGAATGACCGCATCGGCCTGCCTTTATTTAGGCGCATGAATTTGTCAGGAAATTCCATAATCCTGCGAGGGGCGGGAGGCGGGGCACGCGTTTGATGTTCGGGCAAGGATTTCATGAGTTTTCACGCATCGATGCGTTTTGCGGTTACGCTTGGTCTTGTCGTAACTTTAGCGGCGTGCGCCAGTCTGCCGCGCACGGATTTCACCGCCAAGCAGCAATCCATTGCGCAAATTCCCGGCATTCCGAATGCCAGGCTCTGGGCCGACGCGTCTGCGGATGATTTCGCCAAAGTCGTGCATATGAATGAACTCTACGCTGTCTCGAACCAGATCGGCGCGATGAACTTTCTGGCCCTTTCGGGCGGTGCCGCCGATGGAGCTTTCGGCGCGGGCGTTCTCACAGGCTGGACGGATGGCGGCAAGCGGCCGGAATTCGTGATGGTCAGCGGCGTCAGTGCAGGCGCGCTGATTGCCCCGCTCGCGTTTCTGGGCCCGGACTATGATGACGAGCTTGTCCGCGCATGGACGAGCGGCATCGCCGAGAGTGTCGGAGAAGGTGGGATATTTTCGCTACTGTTCTCTCAGGAATCGCGCAGGTTGGCGCTGTTCGAGCTGGTTTCGAGCTTCACGAACGAGGAAATGCTGAAGCGGATCGCCGAGCAGCACAGGCGCGGCAAGCGGCTCGTCGTCGTCACGACCAATCTCGATGCGCAGCGCCCTGTCGTCTGGGATCTGGGGGCGATCGCGGCAAGCGGGCATCCGAAGGCGCTTGAGCTGTTCCGCAATATCCTGACCGCTTCCGCAAGCATTCCCGGCGCATTCGAGCCGACCCTGATCGAGGTTGAAGCGAATGGCCAGCGCTTTGCGGAATTGCATGTCGATGGCGGCGCGACGATGCAGGTTTTCACCATTCCGGAAACAATGCTTGCCGGGAACGGCATTGAATCAAAAGTCAAGCGGAAGGTTCCGGCGAATTTCTACATCATCATGAATAACCGGTTGACGCCGGAGTTTCAGGTTGTGCAGGGCGCGACGGTGCCTGTTCTGGCCCGCTCGCTTTCCAGTCTGATCAAGAGCCATGCGCGCCTGACGCTGGTTGCGACACACGAATTTACGCGCAGCCGCAATATCGGCTTCAATCTCGCCTATATCAACGACGACTTCCCAACCGAACCGAAATCGAGCTTCGCCACGGCCTATATGCGGTCGGTGTTCAAATACGGATATGACAAGGCGAAGAGCGGTCGGATCTGGAAAAAGGAAATCCCGTTCCTGAACGGGCCGAGGCAGGATGCGGGGCTGCCGGATGCGGCGGCGGTCGCGGTGCAGTGAGAATGAGCCGTTCGTCCTTGCAACAAGGGGCTAGAACTGCTTTTCCCTCTTATCCTGCCAACGCATCGCAATAACGGCGCATGAAGTCTGCATCGCTGACGGCTCCGGCACAATCCAGCCAGTAGTCCACCACCAGGGAAGGTGCTGCGTGGTCGATGATCACCATGGCCTCGCACAGCTTGGCGATTTGAGCGCGCCCGGCCCGAGCCTCGAACCAGATCGACCGAACCAGACCGTCCTCCGGCTCCAGCTTGATGAAACAGCCTTCGCCAAGACCGAAGCACCACGCATCATCTTCGTAGACGCCCAATGGATCGTGCCCGCCGAACCCGGCTGTAGCTGTTGCGGCAAATCTGCGGATGCGCGGGAATATTTGCTCCAAACCGGTTGCCAGAGAGGCCAGCGGCAGATTCTCATAAACACTATCCGGCTTCCGAATAATATGAATGCCGGTCCAACCGAAGCCATCCGGCGCGCGATTCGCTTGCGAAGACTGTGCGGCCTTGTCGAGGTCGCTCCGGACCTGCTCCCAGGCCGAAATCGGGTGAAGACTGCGCATGCCGCAATCATCTTCATGGATGTGAATGCCCCGTCCCGCCATAGGCCCCTCCTCCAGCTACTCACGAAGACGGCATCAGTCCTCCGGCAGGAATTACCGTTGGATTGCGTCGGCCTCAGCCGATCCGTCACTGCAACAGTTCAAAGCATTTCCCTGAGCTTGCCGCGGGGATCGTAGGGGTGTTTCCCGGCCCATTCCTCCATGAAATCGGTCAGCTCGGGATCAATGCGCTGCGGCAGCACGATCGACAGCTTGACGAGTTGGTCGCCATGATGGCCGGTCTGTGAATTGCGGACGCCTTTTCCGCGCAGCCTCAATGTCTGCCCGCTCGACGCGCCTTTCGGGACCGTCAGCGATACGCGGCCCGAGATGGTCGGTACTTCCACTTTCGCGCTGAGTACGGCCTCATAGAGCGTAATCGGCAGGTTCAGCAGGATATTGTCGCCTTCGCGCTCGAAAATCGAGTGATCCTTGATCTTCAGCTCGATCAATGCGTCGCCCGGTGCGCCGCGACCAACGCCGGGCCCACCCTTGCCCTTGAGGCGCAAAACCTGCCCCTGCGTTACGCCCGAGGGTACGTTGATATCGAGCGTTTCACCTTCAGGCAGCAGAACGCGCTTCTTCATGCCATTGGCGGCTTCAAGGAACTCGATTTCGAGGTGATAGCGGTAATCCATACCGCGCATGTTGAAGCCGCGATGCCCGGTGCGGCCCTTGCCCGCCGTTCCGTGGCCGAAGAAATCGCCGAATATATCGCCGAGATCGCCGAAATTCTCCGTTCCGGCGTGGCCGCCATATCCGCCGCCGTTACCGTAGAAGCCGCCTGTCTCACGGCCGCTCGCGTCGATTTCGCCTGCATCGTAGCGCCGCCGTTTCTCCGGGTCGCCAAGCACGTTGAAAGCCGCCGAAACCTGCTTGAACTTCTCCTCGGCAGCGCTGTTGCCGGGATTGCGGTCCGGATGATACTCCTTGGCCAGCTTGCGATAGGATGTGCGAATCTCGTCGTGACTCGCGGTCCTGCTGACATTTAAAATTTTATATAAATCCTGGTTCATAAGTCCGCGTTCACTCCGCCCCCGGCGTGTCTTGCAGAATGATTAGGGCATGAGCGCGAATTCGTGAACCTGTAATTTTCAGGTGTCGTGCGCAACATGGCCATTTCTGCTATGGCCCTGCTATCTAGCTGCGAGGCAAGAGGGCCTGAAATATCGATCTAGACGCGCCTGGCCGGGATTCAATTTGTATTTCTGACGGGCATTTCAATAGCTTCGCAAGCGTTTCCAGCCTGCGGATGATATGTTCGCCAGCAAGCATTTTTAATGATTCAGGCAAAGTCAGGACCAGCAACCCCTTATTATAGCGGATAGACGTCTGGTTGATAATCCCTGGCATATTCGCGCTGAGCTTGAAACCGACCCGCGCCGCCGCCCCCAGAACCTGTGCTCGCCGGTTCAACTTGCGCCCCGCCAGCTGGCGCAGCGCCGGGCTGAATTCGCCGGTCACATTCGGTTTGTGGCCGTAATAGACGGCGAGGGCAAGATAGGCGCGGCCAGGATGATCGACGCCGACAAAGTTCGATTGGGCTATAAGTCCGAGCGCCTTTTCGCCTCTGTAATCGGGATGGCCGCGCCAGCCAATGTCATTCAAAAGGCAGGCAGCGTGGCGGAGGCGGTTTTCGTCCGGCGTTTCCTTGAGACCCGAGGAATTAAAGAGTCCGTTCGTCCATTCGAAAAGCTCGTGCGAATAGTCGAGGGACCGGGCACGGCGCGAAGCCATTTCCTCACACGCCGCCAGCAACGGATCCAGCCTCTGTTCGGA
Organism: uncultured Hyphomicrobiaceae bacterium; assembly: GCA_964407125.1. Lineage (GTDB taxonomy): Bacteria > Pseudomonadota > Alphaproteobacteria > Rhizobiales > Rhodomicrobiaceae > JAHQVI01. The sequence goes on from CAYOUP010000021.1 coordinate 5,919, forward strand.
CGCGGGGAGCTTCGAATAAAGCATGCCCTCGCGCACACCGAGGGCGGAAACGATGACCTGCGAAGGCTTGATCGCGTCGGTCAGGCATTTCAGCAGGAGCAGACCATATGGCAATGTTTCCTGCCTTTCCCGCGACACACGGGCAAGATTGGGCACATGCGGATTTCGCGTGACAACCCTGGAGCAGAGCGAGCTGATCTCGCGCAGCGGCATTGTATAATGGTGCATGATCGAGAGCGGAAAGCGCATCTCCAGCATATGCAGGCGCGCCACCGCCCGCCAAGTGCCACCGATCATGTAGAATGGCCGACCCTCACCTTCACCCAGCCAGCCTACGGCTCCAAGATGTTTCTCGATATGAGCCAGCGCCTTGGAATAGTTATGTCCTGAGATTTCGATCAGGTTCAGACTTCCTACGGGGAGGGAGATTTCGCTGTGGATCTTGCCGCCGCGTATATCGATCAATTCGAGACTGCCCCCGCCAAGGTCGCCCGCTATGCCGTCTGGCTCGATAAAACCTGCCGCAATTCCGGCGGCCGCAAGTTGGGCCTCTTCATGCCCGGCAAGGATCTTGATCGGGCAATCCAGCGCCTTTTCGGCGCTACGGATGAAGTCCTCGCCATCGGTTGCCGCGCGTGTCGCTTCAGTCGCGAATGCGTGGATCTGCTTGACACGGACCTGTTCGCAGAGCTTGCGGAAACGGGGGAAAATGTTGAGCGCGCGCTGCTTTGCCTTTTCGTTCAGGGAACCGTCGGCCTGCCTGTTCCTGCCGAGGCCGCAAAGCAGCTTCTCGTTCATGAGCGGCGTCGGAGTGCGTATCTCATTTTCGTAAATGACCAGCCGGATCGAGTTTGAGCCGATGTCGATTACGGCGATGGGGAATGCAACTGGTCTAGAGCTTTTACCCCGCCGGTTCACCTTGTGCTAATCCCGCATATCCTCAGCGCCGCCAACGAATACACGTGGCGGAAAGCTGCTTGAGAGCGCTTCGCCGCGCCCGGAAAGACTCGGATTGATCATGAAATATTCATGGGCATTGAACGGTTCCTCGTCAGGGTCCGGATCGATCCGCACGGACGAACCATCCGGCAGGACACGCCAGCTTTGTTGATTGTCTTTCAAATTGGCGGCCATGATCTGTCCCAGGATCTGTTCATGCACCGTAGGGTTGGTAACCGGTACCATAGCTTCAACCCGCCTGTCGAGATTACGCGGCATCATATCCGATGAACTTATATAAACATGCGCTTTTGATGATGGAAGCTGCGCACCGCCGCCGAAACAGTAGATGCGGCTGTGTTCGAGAAAGCGTCCGATGATGCTTTTGACCCGGATATTCTCAGACAGGCCGGGAACACCGGGCCGCAGGCAGCAAATGCCGCGCACGATCAACTCGATATGAACGCCGGCTATGCTGGCTTCGTAAAGCGCGTCGATGATGCCGGGATCGACGAGCGCGTTCGTTTTCATCCATATCACTGCGGGGCGTCCGGCCTTTGCATGGCCGATTTCATCACGGATATGCGACATAATCCTTTCACGGATGCCATGCGGCGATGTCGCGAGCGCCTTGATCTCGGCCGGTTCGGCGTAGCCGGTGATGAAATTGAATACCCGTGTCACATCGCGTCCGATCACGGGATCCGCGGTGAAATAGGACAGGTCCGTATAGACACGCGCCGTCTGCGGATGATAGTTGCCGGTGCCGATATGGCAGTAGGTCCGCAATTCACCGTCCTCCCGGCGCATGACCTGGCCCAACTTGGCATGGGTCTTCAACTCGATGAACCCGAAGACGACATTGACGCCGGACTGTTCAAGCTCGCGGGCCGCATTCAGGTTGGCTTCCTCGTCGAACCGCGCCTTGATTTCCACAAGCGCCGTGACGAGCTTGCCCGCCTCGGCGGCCTCCTTCAGCGCGGCGACGATCGGCGATTTGCGGCTTGTCCTGTAAACCGTCCATTTGATCGCGACAACGTCGGGATCGGCGGCGGCTTGCTGAAGGAACTGGATCACAACGTCGAAGGACTCATAGGGGTGGTGAACGAGGATGTCCTTTTGCCGGATGGCGGCGAAACAGTCGCCGCTATATTCACGGATGCGCTCCGGGAAGCGAATAACGAAAGGCTGGAATTGCAGATCGCGCCGTTCATCGACGATGAGCTGCGATATATCGGAAAGAGCGAGCAACCCATCCTGGACCGATACCGCCTGGGGCGAGACCAGAAGCTGGCCGCGTACGAAATCCCGCAGGGATCCCGGCGCGTTGACATCGACTTCGAGGCGGATGACCGAGCCGCGACGACGCTTCTTCAGCGCTGCCTCGAAGGTCCGCACAAGGTCTTCGGCTTTTTCGCTGATTTCTACGTCGCTGTCGCGCAGCACCCGGAAGCCGCCGGCAGCCTTGATCCTGTATCCGGCGAAGAGATGTTCGGTAAAAAGCGAAATCATCAGTTCCAACCGGATGAACCGGATCGGCGGCGCCTTGCCATTCGTGCCGACCTGATCGGGAAGACGGATAAAACGGTTGAGCTGGCTGGGAATGGGCAGGATGGAGTGAAGCACCGTGCGCTCGGAGTCCTTCTTTTCCAACTCCAGTGCGAGCACGAAGCCACGGTTGGGAATGAACGGGAAGCGGTGAGCCGGATCGATCGCGATAGGCGTCAACACCGGAAAAATATGGCTCAGGAAATGGGCTTCGAGAGCCTTGCGTTCACTCGTGGTCAGATCGCCCGGCAAAACGATGGCGATGCCGCTCTCTTCCATTTCGCCCTTGATTTGCGCCCAGATGCGCTGCTGCTTTTCGGTCAGATCGGCAACCGTTTCATTGATCTTTTTTAGCTGCTCACCCGGTGTCAGATCGTCATCGCTTGGCGGGTTGACGCCAGCCTGAAGCTGGCCAATCAGGCCGGCAACTCGCACCATATAGAATTCGTCAAGGTTCGACGCCGAGATTGAAAGAAACCGGACGCGCTCCAGTAGCGGGTGTTTCTTGTTCTGCGCTTCGGCCAGCACACGAAAATTGAACTGAAGCCATGATAGTTCGCGATTGTAGAACCGGGCGGGTCCGAAACCGCTAATGATCTCGGAAGCGTCTAGGATGTCTGCGTTTTTTGCCGTGCGTTGTGCGGCCCTGCCTTTACGTTGAGCTATTGGCATTATCCTTCCTGGTCCGATTTTCAAGCGCGGGCGCGCAATCTACCTCTCTCCGCGGCAATTTCCGCCGAGATGACGTCGAGGATCTATTGTGAACGAAATTTCACAATCTTCAATTAAACGGAAAAACTATGAAATATCATAAAAATGACGTCATCGAACGCCGTTCAAAGCACGCTATCAACATAGCATATTCACCGGCCATGTGTCCGGTTGTTTTCTTCTGAGCCGGATGCGTGTTTTTGCCGTTTCACGATGCAAGCACTCTGGCTGCGAGAGACTTGGTCACGCGGCGGCGCTCGGCCAGGGCGGCCCGGTCGAGCGCGTCTACGAGAGATTGGATTGCCGCCATCGAGCGTTCGGCACGTTTAAGAATGTAGCCGACAACGCCGGGCTCGATCTGGAGCTGGCGGTCCGCGAACAGCTTGACCAGCACCGCGCTGAGCAAGGCTTCGTCCGGTTCCTCGATTGTAACCAGCGCGGCGGACCGCAGCCGGGAGCGAAGATCGGGCAGTGCGATGTTCCACGCGCCGGGTTGTTCGCGCGCGGTGATCAGAACATCGAAGCCGGTTTCGCGCGCCAGGTTGAGCAGATGGAATGCGGCGTGCTCGTTAACCGGCCCATGATCGAAATCCTCGATCGCGACCGGACCGCCTTCTTTTTTTGCCAATTCAACAGCACGCCCGATATCGTTCGCGGCGAAGGCCTGCGCGCCGGACCGCCCCCGCCAGACATTGACGAGATGAGTTTTTCCGGCCCCTTGCGGTCCACTGAGGACGGCACAGCGGAAAGGCCAGCCCGGCCAGCTGTCGATCAGCCTGACCGCCTGCTCGTTCGACTGGCTGATGAGAAAATCCTCGCTGCCTAAGGCCGGAATATGCGGGAGTTCGAATACAAGCTGGGACGGCGTCACGTCTGGTCCTGTCCATTTTTTACAAAATCATTCCCGGCGATATCGGAGACATGTCTCTGGCGATCCTGACGATCATAGACGGCCATGCGCCTGAACCAGATAGCCATATAAAGCGCGGCGGAAAGCACTGTGGTCAAGCCGCAGGTCCAGATCAGAAGGGTTTCGGCAGTCGCCAGATCGATGGGGATACCGCGCTTGGCGAGTATCAGCGCGGCCAGGGTGATCTGGATCACGGTATTGAGTTTGCTGAGCCGCGTCGGATTGATGTCGATCTTGCGACCGAGCAGCCAGGTGAGCAGCACCGCGCCGATGATCAGGACGTCCCGGTTGATGACAAGTATGACGAGCCAGGTCGGAAGGTGCCCGAAGAAACCGAGCGTGGCATAGACGCTGACAAGCAGGGCCTTATCCGCCAGAGCATCGAGATAGGCGCCGAGCGTCGTCTCCCAGCCGAAGCGCCGCGCAAGAAAACCATCGAGCGCATCGGTGAGCCCGGCTGTCAGAAAGATCACGAATGCTGCGAGCAGCTCATCCGTAACGATAAGCCACATGATGACCGGAACGAGCAGCAGACGCAGCAACGTTAAAAGGGTTGGCAAATAGAACAGCGTCATTCTCCTGCCGCACCTACTGCGCGAAAATCACCCAGACGCCGCCGCGTTCTTCCACGGCCAGCCCCTGCGACTGCGCCGCCTGGGCAAGACGGGAGATACCGCCGGGGAAGTCGAGGGTCAGATTTGCGCCGCGCGCGTTCAGCCCGTTAATTTGGAGGCTCTGAACGCCTGGGATCTGCTGCAGACGCTGGCGCATGGCCTGCCATGCTTTGAGGCCTGAAAATTGCGCCGTGAGTGGAACTGTCTCGATTTCGGCGGAGCCGCCGTCAAAAACGCCCTGACTGACGAGGCGCGCCGTTTTCCAGCGGCCCTCGACGACCTTGGCGGAAAAGTTCGCGGCGAAATCGGCCGTGCTATGGATGTCACGGTCATAGATGGTAAATTCACGGTCGAGGCTGAATGTGCCCACGCCATCGCGCCCGACAAGGCGGAGCCGGAATTTGGTCCCCTGCGGATCGACATCAGCAATGGCGAGAATGAGATTTTCAGAGCGGTATTGATATGTCAGCGTTTCGAAAAGGGAGTTGGATGCGGCGGATAGTCCAGAGACCATCGAGGCGGAAAGATTGGCCTGTGGCGGCTCCAGCTTCATCGGCGTCAGCGCATGCTCGGTATCGACATTGGAGAATGCCTCGAACCAGGGATTTTCCGAACCGGGGCGCTCGGAGCCGCCTTCGATCATGATCGGGATCAGCAGGGCTTCATTGGACTGCTGGTCCGTATAGGGCAGGGCGAAGCGGTTGAGAATGTCACGAACGGCGTTCGGCTCGAATGTGAAGTCGAGAGTGGCGATATAGCGCGTGGCGGAATTGCTCTCGCGCCGCACGGCGAAACCATCGACCATGCGCTCGATCATATCATCCGATAGTACGGGCAATTTGGCATGTGCGCTAAAAGCGGTGAGCCGCTTGAACAGGCGCCGCAAAGCGATCTGCTGCGCTTCGGCAAGCGCTTTCTCCTTGGCGGCGACAGCATTGTCGGCATCTGCTGAAACATCGACCTTTGCAACCGTGTAAATGGCGGGAGTTTTCGCCTCCACGGAAAGCGTCAGACACGCTGCTGCAAGCGGAGCGATCAAGGTTGCTAGGATCTTGCGCGAAACACTGTTCATTAAAAATGCCCGTTATTTATGCGCCGCGGCGTTCGCAGTCGCTATTGCCGGGCGCAGATTAACGCGCTTTGTCTGATACAGAAAGAGGCAATCCTTATGGCAGGGATATTGCTGGAAATACGGGTTGTGCCGTGTTTTGCAGCTTTTCAGGCTCTCACAATTGTGTATACGCCGCTAGGCTGATAAGTGCTTCGAAGTTGACGCGGGCTCATATCGGCGCTCGTCTTTAGGCCATGAATGATTCGGAGGTTTTCCAGATGACGGAAAACGGCAAGCCGCAAAGCGCAATGACCTATGCGCAGGCCGGAGTCGATGTCGATGCCGGCAATGCGCTGGTTGAGGCTATCAAGCCGCTGGCGAGAACGACGGCGAGGCCAGGTGCTGGCGCGGATCTGGGCGGTTTTGGTGGGCTGTTCGACCTGAAGGCTGCCGGATATGACGATCCGATCCTCGTGGCCGCGAATGACGGCGTCGGCACCAAGGTCAAGATCGCCATCGAGGCGGGGCGGCATGACACGGTCGGGATCGACCTCGTCGCCATGTGCGTCAACGACCTGATCGTTCAGGGGGCGGAGCCGCTGTTCTTCCTCGATTATTTTGCGTCCGGCAAGCTCGACGTCAGCGTGGCGCGCGACGTGGTGGCAGGGATTGCCGAAGGCTGCCGTCAGGCGGGCGCGGCACTGATCGGCGGCGAGACGGCGGAGATGCCAGGGCTTTATGCGCCGGGCGATTATGATCTCGCCGGCTTCACGGTCGGAGCGGCGGAACGCGGGAAATTGCTGCCGCGTGGTGATATCAAAGCAGGCGACGTGATTGTCGGTGTTGCCTCTTCCGGCCTGCATTCGAACGGTTTCTCGCTAATTCGCCGTCTGGTCGCGGATGCCGGACTGGCTTGGAACAGTGATGCGCCGTTTGCGCCCGGCAAGTCCTTGTCCAATGCATTGCTTGAGCCGACGAAAATCTACGTGAAGCCGCTTCTGGCCGCGATCCGCGAAACGCAAAGCGTCAAGGCGCTCGCACATATTACCGGCGGCGGGCCGACCGAGAACATTCCGCGCGTGCTACCCGATCATCTTTACGCAGCGATCGACCTGTCGAGCTGGACGCCGCCGCCTGTCTTCGGCTGGGCAGCGCGCGCGGGCAATATCACCGAGAGCGAAATGCTGCGCACATTCAATTGCGGCATCGGGCTTGTGGTGATTTGCGCGCAATCGGAAGCTGACGTGCTTTGCCGCTTTCTGACCGAAGCTGGTGAAAATGCGTGTCCCATCGGCATGCTTCAGCCACGCGAAAACGGTCCCGCTGTTCGCTATTCGGCATCGCTCAGGTTATCGGCATGACGGCGCGAAAACGCATCGGCGTCCTGATCTCCGGGCGCGGCAGCAATCTGCAAAGCCTGATCGACGCCTGCAATGAGCCCGACTATCCAGCCGAGATCGCGCTGGTCATTTCCAACAGGCCGAATGCCTACGGCCTCGAACGCGCACGAAAGGCCGGGATCGAGGCGCGCGTGATCGACCATAAGCAATATCCCTCGCGTGAAACCTTCGATAGCGATCTTGACAGTGCGCTTCGCGAGGTGGGCGTGGAAATCATCTGCAATGCCGGTTTCATGCGCCTGCTGACGGAAGGCTTCGCCGAGGCATGGCGCGACCGTCAGCTTAATATCCATCCCTCGCTGCTGCCAGCCTTTCGAGGCCTGCATCCTCAGCAGCAGGCACTCGATGCCGGGGTTTGCATCTCAGGCGCAACGGTGCATTTCGTCCGCCATGAGATGGATGCCGGACCTATTCTTGCGCAGGCCGCCGTTCCCGTGCGCGCGGACGACACGGAAGACAGCTTGTCCGAGCGTATCCTGCAGGCCGAACACAGGCTTTACCCACATGCCTTGCGGCTTGTCGCATCCGGTGCGGCCTGGGTCGAAGGCGAAACAGTGCACTATGCGACAGCAGCGGACAAAGCAGCGCTTTTGAACTGGAGCCTATCGGACTGACGGCTACATTCCTCTTCTGATCATTGGCGAACTGCCAGATGCTTGCCGGGCGCTGATTTTTGGTAAAAAACATGCTGGCAGCAGTGAAACCCATCGGCAGGGGGACCGAATGACACGGATTGTTTTTCTTGACCGCGCGACGATAGGACCGGCTGTCGAACTGACACGGCCGAAAACGCCGCATGAATGGATTGTCTACGATAAAACCAGCCCGGATCAGCTGGTTGAGCGGCTTCACGGCGCGCAGATTGCTATTCTCAACAAGGTTCCGATCAGCCGCGACGCACTCACGCAGCTTCCTGATCTGCGCTATATTTCCGTTGCGGCGACAGGTTATGACGTCGTCGACCTCGAAGCCTGCCGGGAATTCGGCATCACTGTCAGCAATGTGCGCGGCTATGCTGTCAATGCCGTTCCCGAACACACTTTCGCGCTTATCCTCGCGCTGCGCCGCGCCATCATCGGCTATCGTCAGGATGTGATCGCAGGCGAATGGCAGCGCTCCGAGCAATTCTGCTTCTTCAATCACCAGATCCATGATCTGGCCGACAGCCGTCTCGGCATTATCGGCCGTGGCTCGATCGGTCAATCCGTCGCCGCGATCGCATCAGCTTTCGGCATGGAGACCGTTTTCGCGGGCCGCAAGGGCGTAAAGACCGCCGAACCTCCCTATCGGCCCTTCGATGAGGTCATCGAGACATCCGACATCCTGACACTGCATGTGCCGCTAACCCCGGAGACGCGGAATCTCATTGCGATGCCGGAGTTTCAGCGGATGAAACGCCGTCCACTGATCATCAATACGGGACGTGGCGGCCTTGTCGATGAAGCCGATGCCGTTGCCGCGCTCGATAAGGGATTGATTTCTGGCATCGGATTCGACGTGCTGACGAAAGAACCACCCCTTGACGACAATCCCATACTGAAAATCGCCGACCGCCCAAATGTGATTCTCACACCCCATGTCGCCTGGGCAAGCGACGAAGCGATGACGGTGCTTTGGGGGCAGGTTGTCGAAAGCATCGACGCATTTCTGGCCGGTGAGCCGGTCCGGGTTATTGTGGCGGGGTAAAGCCGGCCTCAATCCGCTCCGCCAACGGATTGTGTTTGCATCGCGATCTTACACCCAATTGCTCCGTCCTCGCCGTTCTATCCTCTAGCCTGGCTCGTCAGCGAAATCCTCCGCCCCTGTTCGGCCGAAAGATAAATAGCATTTTCAATCTCGATATTACGGATGTAGTCCGCCGCCAAATTTTCAACCGGCGTTCCCTTCGAGAGATGGTCGGTTACATGCTTTTGCAGGGCGTAAACTGCATCGCCGCCGAAGCCCTCCGACGTCGCCGCATATGCGATTTCGTGCCATTCATTCAAGCCGAAATCGCGCAAATAAAGACGGCCCTCGCCATCAAGCCGCAGAGAGGCTTTCGATCCCTCGATCAGTAGCTCACCCATCGTTCTCCGCCGATTTTCCGCCGCGTGGTCCAACAGGCGGTTGCCGTCGAAGAGGGCGCGTGCGCCGCCCGCATAACCGAATATCAGAAAACCGGCATCCTCTCCCCTGATCACCGGATTGATGCGGCGCAGATCGGCGAAAACCCAATCCGGTTCCCCGATCAGGAAGCGGAAAGTGTCAATCCAGTGAATAGCGGTTTCATGAACGAGAAAGCGCTTCATGGTCTGAAAATAGGGCTGGCGGTCGAGATAGGCGCGCGGGCCCTGGCCATCGCCGGGGCGCAGCCTGAATGTGATCTGGTAAATCTCGCCGAATATACCGTCCCTGATCATCTCGGCCGCCTTGCGATACCACGGCTGGAACCGGAAATTTTCATGGATGACGAGCAATGTACCGCGTTCGCGCGCCAGACGCACGGCGGCTTGTGCTTCCTCGATGTTGGTGCAAAAGGGCTTCTGGCAGATAACCGGCAGCCCGGCGGCGCTTGCCCTGTCGATCAGCGCGTAATGAGCCGGAGGCGGTGTGATGATATCGACAAGGCTGGGCTGCACGGCCTCAAGCATAGCGTCGAGGGAGGTGAAGGCCGATTGAACGCCGTGGCGTCCGGCCATCGCCTGCGCTTTCGCCAAGTCGGCGTCGGCAATGCCAACCAGCTCCGCCTCGGGATTGCGCGACCATGCATCGTAGTGGAAAGCGCTGAAATACCCGGCGCCAACACCTGCAACCCTTATCGGTGCAGATAATTTGTTCTGTCCAGCAACCACACTATCCACCCTGATGAGTTTATTACGACGATTTACAGCCCTCAATGAGCAAAGGATCGACTGAATATTCCCTGCATTTCAATCTGCTCCGGCTTTTGGCTATATTAACGCATACTTTAGCGACAGATAACGACAATGCTTGACTTCCTCGCCGCGCAGCCTCATGTTGCGCCTGCTAAATGCTGGGTTGCCGCGTGAGCAGCCCACGCTCTGAGCCTGAGGATGCCCCCAAAGGCATTACCCTTTCGCGGACAAGCATTTTCACCAGCTCTCCGGCGTCACACGCCCGAAAGTTTCCCTTACAGTTCCCATTTCACGCGGGGTTCTGACGATCAGGTGCTTTTCCCAGCGTAATCCGGGACAAGCACCACGGATCGCAACCGCTCGACGCGTATAATGCGCCTCCGGTGAGGTCATTGCGCGTCCAATTTTTGAAAACAGGGCTGCAAGCGCGTATTCGCAGGCAAGCCCGCGAAAGGCATGCACTTGACTGACTTCCAGGCCCTTGGCCTCTCCAATATGATTGTCAAATCCACCAAGGCTCTCGGTTTCGAGACGCCGACACCGATACAGAGCAAGGCGATCCCGCTCCTTCTCGAAGGCCGTGATATTATGGGCCTTGCTCAAACCGGCACCGGCAAGACGGCGGCATTCGGTTTACCGCTCGTTCACCGTCTTATCGAAGACAAGGGCGTTCCCGCGCCTAAATCGATTCGCGCGCTGATCCTCGCGCCGACACGCGAACTCGTAAACCAGATTACAGACAATCTTCGCGATTATGTCCGCCATTCGCATCTGCGGATCTCAACCGTGGTCGGCGGCAATTCGATCAATGCCCAGATCCGCAATATGAGCCGCGGCGCCGATATTCTCGTGGCAACGCCCGGCCGTCTCATCGACCTCGTATCGCGCCGCGCTGTCTTTCTCGATACGGCGAAATATCTCGTGCTCGATGAAGCAGACCAGATGCTCGATCTCGGCTTTATCCATGCGCTGCGCAGGATAGCGCAGTTGGTGGGAACACCGCGACAGACGATGCTGTTCTCCGCGACTATGCCGAAACAGATCGAGGAATTGTCGCGCGCCTTTCTGACCGATCCGGTTCGCATCGAGGTAACGCCTCCCGGCACGACCGTCGAGGAAGTCCGCCAGTCGGTCCATTATACGGGGCCACGTAACAAGGTCACCCTGCTCAATGAATGTCTCTCGGCGCGGTTGGACGATCGCTCGATCGTTTTTGTGCGCACGAAGCACGGTGCTGAAAAGCTGATGAAACAGCTTGTGATGGCGGGTTTTGCCGCCGGTTCGATCCATGGCAACAAGAGCCAGGGGCAGCGCCAGCGCGCGATTGCCGCGTTCCGCAGCAACCAGATCCGCGTGCTCGTCGCCACTGATGTCGCCGCGCGCGGTATCGACATTCCCGGCGTCAGCCATGTCTACAATTTCGATCTCCCGGAAGTGCCGGAAAATTACATCCACCGCATTGGGCGGACGGCGCGAGCTGGCGCGGATGGGGAGGCGGTTGCGTTTTGCGGCCCCGCCGATCAGCATCTGCTGCGCGATATCGAACGGCTGATGGGCATGAAAATCGCTATCGCCAGCGGTGAGCCGGGAACGTATGAGGGCCGCGGGAAACCGTCCGCGGGGCGTGGCAGAGGCGGAAACAGACCGCGTGGCGCGAATTCCGGCGGCAATGGCGAAGCCCGCGATTTCCCCCGCAAACGCAATGGCAAGCCGCCATTCCA
>CAYOUP010000022.1:0-17664 GCA_964407125.1 uncultured Hyphomicrobiaceae bacterium
CCGATCACGAGCGGCTTGCGGCAATTTCTGGTATCAAATACGCACGAGCGTGTTAGCCAGCCTGGATATTATCGACGGCGATCTTGCCAGTTCGGGGGTCTTCACGCGTATCGAAGCTGACTTTCTGACCTTCATTCAACGCTGGCAATCCCGCGCGCTCAAGAGCAGTTGCGTGAACGAACACGTCCTTGCCACCATTGTCAGGCTGAATAAAGCCGTAGCCTTTTTGCGTGTTGTAGAATTTTACGACACCGGTATTCATAAGTTGTCCTTACCAAGTATAGAAGTTTCATTTGGCAAACATGCAGATCGCCGCATATTTCCAGCCAAGTCTCGAAAATGAGGGGGGATTCGCGCGTGCACCTGTTGTCATCAAGGCGATACGGCCTAATCGTCCGGCCCAAAGTCGATGAGCGCAATTTAAAGCTAATAATGGACCCTGACAAGAGAGGAAAAGTGAAATTTGAAGAAAACATCCTCATATTTAGTCAATAAACTGTCATTGAACTTGTGAAATTGCTAGGCAAGTGCAAATTTGGGCTGAATTGTGATGTTTTTTAGCATTCGCAACACTTTGATGCAGTGCGAAACACAATAGGTAATGCATATTACCCTAAATTTTCGGCGACATATTAATGCTCTTGTCCAGGGTTCGCAAATAGCTCCCCTCGTATTGTTCTGACCTTTGCCGCCAGCCAAACTGTCCTTTATCCCGATGCATAATATTTGCTGTATTCAGGCGGAAGCGGTTGCAGCGCTGTTCATTTTCGTGTGACGCGCTTGTTTTTGCCCCAATCGCCCGTTTCTGGCCGATTCCCTGTCATAGACTGTTCGAAACAAAAGGTGTTCATTCATGAAGAACCGTTTCGCAATTACTGCTCTCTTTCTTGCCATGACACCAGCAACGGCATTCGCAGGCAAAGCGGATGTGGTAGGGATCGAAGCCAGCAAAGAGCGCTCCGGCGTCTACCGCTTCAACGTTACGGTTAAATCCGACGATACGGGCTGGGACAAATATGCCGACAAGTGGGAAGTCCTCGGGCCTGACAATCAGATTCTCGGTACGCGGGTCCTGCTCCATCCGCATGAAAACGAGCAGCCTTTCACGCGCAGTCTGGGCGGTGTTGAAATTCCTGCCGGAATCACGACTGTACGCGTCCGCGCTCACGACAAGATTGAAGGGTATGGTGGAAAGGAAATGACGCTCGAACTCCCGGATTGACTGTTAACGCTCATTATTCATTATTACGGTTGTTTTACATGCAGCGGAATTTCACGTTATAAGTGTCTTTTGGCGTAACCTGGAGCGGATGATGCGAGTTCTGGTTACCGGAGCCGACGGTTTTATCGGCGAACGTCTGCTAAGGTTTCTTCTTGAGGAACCGGCGCTCAGCATTGAGGGAGAGCGCCATGAAAAGATTGATGAAATTATCCTAGCATGTCAGTCGGGCGATGTGCTGCGCAACGCCACGGACCCGCGATTGACGATCAAGAGCGGGAATATTGGCGATCCGTCCTTCGTGAAACGGTTGTTCGACAAGCGTGTCGACAGCGTCTTTCATCTTGCATCCACGCCTCCCGTCGAAATCGAAGAACATTTCGAAACCGGCTTCCCTATCAATTTTCACAGCACGTGGAATATGCTTGAGATGTGCCGGCTGCAAAATAACAGGCCGCGCGTGATTTTTACCAGTTCCACCGCGGTCTTCGGCGGGCCTCTGCCCCGTAAGGTCGACGATAGCCAGACCCGCACACCGCAGAACTCCTATGGCACTGCGAAGGCGATCGGCGAGTTGCTGATTGACGATTACACGCGGAACGGCTTTATCGACGGGCGCAGCCTGCGGCTTCCGTTCGTGATCGTGCGTCCGACAGCTCAGCCGAACTCGATTCCGGACCGCATTGGCGCGTTATTGCGCGAACCTCTGCTTGGCCGCAGCGTAACCTGCCCGTTCCGCCCCGAAACATCCGTGCCCGTCGCCTCGGTGCGCAACGCCGCATGGTCGCTTCTGCTGATGCATCAGATACCGTCGGACCGTTTCGGCCATACGCGCGCGCTGAACATGCCCGCACTCACCGTTATCCTGTCCGAACTCGCCGACTCTGTAGCCGGGGTGAACTATCCCGGATCACGCGGCAAGATTCAGTGGGAGCCTGAGGAAAGGCTTCAGGACATCGTCGATTGCTGGCCGTCCGCAATTCAAGCGGATGAAGCACAACGGCATGGCCTGCGTGCCGATACCAATGTGAGCGAAATCCTCATGAACTTCGTTGAAGATTACGATCCGCTGGAACCGCAGGGCAAACCAATACTTGCTGTAGTCTGATAGGTTAGCAACGCCAAAAAAAACAGCCAGGTCAGCAGCCCGTTTGGGCTGCCACCTGGAACATTCTGGCCGCTTATCTGCACATCCCCATTGTTTTCTGCCGGGATGTTTGCAGAGACCGGAATGCCGGGTACATTCCGAAACAAAGCCTCTGCAAGACCTTTTTCTTATTCGCTCACTCTCATCTTCTGTCTTGTTTTAAATTTTTGAAGTCTTTTTTGTCTTTCGATAAACATAAGATAGCAGCTGCCCGCGGATAGAACAGGGGGACTGCGCCGGGTGTGATCCGGTTTGATCCCGGCGTGAGTGGCCGTGAGCCGGGATGGGCAATGCGTGATCTCTCCGTGAGGTCATTCGTGAATGCGGGGCCGCAGCGCCTATTTGAAAAGTCCGGCCAGAAAATTTCTGCTGATCTCCAAGCCTTCGGCATCGATGCCATGCGGAAGACCGGGACGCACATGCCACTCCACCGACAGCCCCGCCGCGCCCAATGCCGCTCTTGCCTGATGCAAAGCCTGCACGGGAAGAACATCGTCCTGGTCGCCGTGGATGAGCAAGATCGGCGGACGGGAAGTGATATCTGCCTTCAATCGCGTCGGCTCGACCAGAAGGCCAGAAAAACCGACGATCCCGGCCATCGTCTTTTCGCGCCTCAACCCGACATGCAGCGCCATCATCGTTCCCTGGCTGAAACCGACAAGAGCGAGCGCATCGTCGCTCAGCCCGTATTTTTGAAGCTGCTCGTCAAGATAGGCGTTCAGGTCGGGTGCCGCCTTCTGCACGCCGCGCCAGCGCTCCTCCGTATTCCGCATGGTGAGTTCAAACCATTGCCGCCCGCCGAAAGGATTGACCGCGCATGGCTCCGGTGCGTGAGGTGAAAGGAATGCGGCATCGGGCAAGACCTTGCGCCATTCACTCGCCAGCGAAATCAGATCGTTGCCGTCCGCGCCATAGCCATGCAACAGGACGATGAGTTGTTTCGGATCGCCTCCCGAGGCGGGCAGGATGCTGGGACCGTCGAGTTTGCGAACGGCTTCGGTCATTCAATGTCTCCGGATAAAGCGCGCATTGCATTGCAGCCATTGCGGTGCATATTGCAGAAAAAGCCTTTCGGGGAAAGTCCTAGCCATGCCCGATCAGATGCCAGTTTTCCGTTTTGCGCCGAGCCCGAATGGTTATCTGCACCTTGGCCACGCCTATTCCGCTCTGTTCACCTGGCAAATGGCAAAGGCCACGAACGGGCGCTTTCTGCTGCGCATCGAGGATATCGACACGGGCCGTTCGCGATCGGAATATGAAACCGCCATTTACGAGGATCTCGCCTGGCTGGGCATTGAATGGGAGGAGCCCGTTCGCCGGCAATCAGAGCATTTCGCTTTCTATGCGGACCATCTGGACCGGCTCAAGGCGCTCGATCTCATCTATCCATGTTTCGCGACAAGACGGGAGATCGCGGAAGCCGCCAAGGCCCGAAACAAACCGCCCCTGCGCGATCCCGATGGTGCTTTCCTTTATCCCGGCCTGCACAGGGACATGCCGTATGACGAACGGCAGGCGCGCATCGCATCAGGCGAATCCTATGCACTGCGGCTCAATATGCGGAAGGCGGTCGCGCTTGCTGGCGAAATGGCGGGCGGCCCTATCCGGTTTGCGAGTTTCGCGCTTGAGGAGAGCAGGAACGTCTCGTCAACAGAGGTGGTAAGGCCGGAACGCTGGGGCGATGTGGTGCTGGCCCGCAAGGAGGTTCCCGCGAGCTATCATCTCGCCGTGACCGTGGATGACGCGCTCCAGAGCGTGACACATATAACGCGCGGGGCCGATTTACTGGCAGCAACCGACATCCACCGGCTCTTGCAAATATTGCTGAATCTGCCGGAACCGGTCTATTGTCATCATCCGCTTGTCCTCGATGAGACCGGCCGCAAACTGTCGAAGTCGCATGGCGACAAGAGCCTGCGAAGCTTGCGTGCGGAAGGGCGGACGCGGGAGGATATTATCCGGCTTGCCGGGTTGACCCGCGCTTGACGCAGCACGAATGTTGATTTGAACCGAGAGGCCCTTTCCGCCCGATGAAACGCCGATTCTCCGACAGATTTAACGATGGCCGCGAAGCCTTCCTGCGCGCGCGCCGCCGCTCGGTGCCTTTTCGGATCTTGATCCCGAACATCGTGACGCTGCTCGGCCTCTGCATCGGCCTGACCTCCATCCGCATGGCATTCGAAGGACGTTACGAATATGCGCTTATAGCGATTGGCGCGGCTGCGGTGCTCGACGGTCTCGATGGGCGGATGGCGCGGCTGCTCAAGGCGTCCTCACGATTCGGGGCGGAGCTCGATTCGCTGTCTGACTTTGTGTGCTTCGGGGTTGCCCCTGCTGTCGTTCTCTATCTGTGGGGCTTTACCGAGGCGGCGAGCCTCGGCTGGATCATCGTGCTGGTCTTTGCTGTATCTGCGGCACTGCGGCTCGCGCGTTTCAATGTGGCGTTGGATCAGCCCAACAAACCGTCCTGGGAACAGGCGTTTTTCGTTGGCGTGCCTGCTCCGGCGGGGGCGGTATTGCTGCTTCTGCCGCTTTATCTTGAGGGGCTGGGTATACCGAAGGACTGGCTGGTTCTGCCATTTCTCAGTGTCTACGCCATCGCCATCGCCGCACTTATGGCAAGCCGTTTGCGGACGTTTTCCGGCAAGCTGGCGGGCCAGCGCATTGCGCCGGACTATATCGCGCCGGTTGCCGCGCTTGGGGTGGTCATCGTGGCGACGCTCGTAACCTATCCCTATCTGGGGGTGACGCTTAGCTGCATCGCTTATCTGTCGCTGATCCCCGTAAGCGTAAAGCGCTATGGCGAGGCGAAGGACCGGTATATGACCATAGAACCTCCCAAACCGCAGCGCAGTGCATCACAAAGCCCGCACGTTTCGACCGGGCAGGAAGCCGACGATTCCCGTTAGATTGTCAGTGGACGGATTTTCCGTCATGCCGTAGTTTTTCAGCAGGCATCAGCTTCGGCGAGCAAGAGCATCTCTTCTTCATCTGACGGCTTTTCAGACGCGTCAGCATGGCCGTCATGGCTGTCTTCCTCGCCAAGCGCGACGGCAAATGCGTAAGGCCGCTCTCCATTGCGCGCAATTGCCACCATATGCTCGAAAGCGGCATCCAGCCCGCATTGATAGCTGGTGGGATCGAAGAGCCGGGCCGTGTTCATGCTGTCGGCCAGCCGCGCACGCAGCTGCTTCAGACTTCTCGGATCGCATGTCAGTAGCCGGGCGACATGATCATAATGCTCATGGGCATAGGTAATCATGTCGCTCAGGCCGCAGGCATTCAGTAAACTTCCGGACATGCGCGAGACCATCGTCTCACCGGCGCATGTCAGCACCGGAACGCCTGCGGCAAGCGCCTCCGAAACCGCCCCCACGGCACTGGACGGCATGGTGTCGAGATAAAGATCGGCGAGCGGCAGGCGGGCGGAATGTTCCTGCCGGGTGCAGCGGGGCGCAAAAATCAATCGGGCCGGATCGATGCCGAGCGCCGCCGCATTGCGTTTCAGATTTTTCGTTGCGGCAGGATTGTCATCGAGCAGCCAGAGAACGCTGCCCGGCACATTTTTCAGTATATTTATCCAGACCGCGAAACAATCGGGCGAGATGGTTCGCACCGGATTGAAGCAACAGAACACGATCCCTTTCTCGGGCAGACCCTGCGATGGGCGGTCCGGGGGTGCGGATGGTTCGAGTCGGGGGCCCGTTTGCAATGTGCCCATGAAACAATCCGGTAACTGAACGATTTTTTCGTCAAAGAAGGGCTGCTGGTCGAGCGCGGTGATAAAAGCGTCGCCGATGATGTAATCGGTGAAATCCGTACCCATCGTCGCCGGGTAACCGAGATAGCTCACCTGTACCGGCGCCGGGCGGTGGGCGAGTATTGCCGGCACAGCCCGCGATCGGTAGCCCTCAATGTTAACCAACACATCGACGCCTGCCCCATGAATCTTTCCGGCCGCCTCGGCATAGGAGAGATGGCCGATGTCGTAGCGGGCGTCGAACGATTTCACCGGCAAGAAATGGTTCGTCCCGTCTGTAGGTCCGCCATAATGGAAACCTGATACGCGGAAGCGGTCACGATCATGGCCCGCTATGACAGCGCTTAGAAAATCGGCAATTTCCCCATCGTCACAATCCCCATACAGATAAGCGAGGTGAATCGGTTGTCCGGCGCGTGTACCGGGCTTGGTCGTGACCGCCAAAGGAGGATTGTCACATGCGAACCTCCTCGCCCATGACCGCGCGGCGAGCAGGATGTCTTCGGCGGTGCATTCCAGATCGAGAAGGGCCGATGGCGGAACCGTCATTTCATTGCGGCGACAGGCGCTGCACAGCGATTTCTCGGTTTCGTTGATTCCTTCCCAGTCGCAAATATGGCGCGCCAACCGGAAATGGTCGGCCAGACTTTCGAGATCGCACCTGTCCAAAGCGATGGCGCGAGCCTGAACGGCAAACGCCTCGGCAAATTTGCCCAGCCGGGTCAGCGCCCGGGAAATCGTCCGGTAGGGCGCCGGCAAGGAGGCATTGATGCCGATCGCCTTCTTGCTGTTCTCGATCGCGGCTTCGATCTGGCCGAGATCAGCCTGCGCGTCCGCTTCGCGCGCAATGGCAACCGCATGACCGGGGACGGCCGAAACGGCGTATCGGTAGCAATTGAGCGCTTCGGCTACCCGGCCGGTCTTCCGGAATGTATCGCCAAGAGCGATATTTGCATCCGGATAATCCGGGGCAAGTTCGAGAGCGCGCCTGTGCGTGGCGAGCGCTTTCCGGATCTGTCCGCTTTCGGCATAGGATGTGGCCAGTGCGCATAGAATCGGCAACTGCCCCTTATGTCTCGAATCGGTTTCTTCATAGAGTGCGATCGCGTCGGCAAGCTTGCCCACGCTCGCGAGAGACGTGCCGAGCGCGATCACGATGTCCGTATCCTCAGGGGACAACCCGGCCGCCTTCCGGCAGGCTTCAACGGCTTCGCCAGTCCTCCCGAGCGCAAGGTAAGCCAGCCCCAGATCGCAATGTCCGCGCGCATAGTCCGGCTCAATTTCCACGGCCTGAAGATAGCAGGCCGCACTCTCTTCCGGCCTGCCGAGCACCTTGTAGATGCGGCCGAGATTTGCGTATGCCGGATAATATTTTGTATCGAGCGAGATGGCCGTCATACATGCCTGAAGGGCACCCTCGAACTGTCCCAGATCGCGCAGGATTGCTGCGAGATCGCTCAGGGCATCCACGGCGGACGGATCGGCCTCGACACTTTCCCGTATTCGCGCTGCCGCACCTTCGAGATCGCCAAGCTCATACTGAATGAGCCCCATGAGATGCAGCGCCCTGGCGTCCTGCGGATCGCGCACAAGCATAAGCTGGACCAGTGCCTTCGCTTCACGCACATTGCCGGAAGTGAACTGCTTCAGCGCCGCCATATAGGCGCTCTTATCGGACTTGCCCTGATTTTCCGGCGTTTCGCCGTCATTGCCAGAACTTGTAGGTGCCCGTTCCTGAGTGGCCGATTGCATGGTTTGCCTGCACCTTCTGATGAGAGCTTACAGGCCTGCAATCTATACGAGAATAAAATTCATTCCACACGCTATGCGGAAAAGTCCAAAGGAAATTTTGTGTATGGGAAATCTTGTCGATCGAATTGCCACACGGGCCGGACAGCCACGGAGCGCCGGGTGGTGTCTTTTTGAATTTGTCTGCCGCCCGCCAAGCGGACAAATGCATTCCGCACTTCACCACCCGTTATGCGGTGAATGCTGAAATTGCACATCGTATTATGGGGCGAGCACAGCCGCTTCGGTTCAGGTGCCGGTGGTCTCTTGTGCTTGCAGCAACATTGCTATCGCCGGCCCCTGCCTTGACCACCCCCGTTCCCAAGTCCAAGTGCGAGCCCATTACCTCGGCCGCCCCCGTTCCCGGGTCCGATCCCATTACCTCGGCCGCCTCCGTTCCCATTACCTTGACCGCCCCCATTCCCAGGTCCGGCCCCAGACGCTTCGGCTGAGGCGCCACCTTGCCCCAAATCAGTTTGCTTATCGCCGCGCAGTCTGTTGAAGCAATTGTCATGCGGGTCCGGCGGCATTATACGCCGGTGCGCGCACCGCGCTTCCCTCTTTGCCAGCACAGAGGAAACTTTGGCGACGAACGCTTCATCCTGTTTGTCCTGGGCCATCGCGAGATCTGCAAAATTACCCACGGCACCGAGTACCGCAACCGTGACAAGTATCTTGATCATGTGCCCACCTCCGTTTCTGCCTGCGAATTCCACCCGCCCAAATAGGGCAATTCGAGCGAGTGGATCGAGATATACAACCAGAACGAGTGCCATTAACACGACACATGTAGCACCGCGGGCCCGGCAACACCGTCCACAGCACTAATAACGAGCAAAACGACCTTTCCATCCCTGCGAACTTTTTTTCTCATTGTCGATCGACCTCCGGAACGAGGCATCAGTCAAAAATCGCCTATCTGCTCCGCGATGCCGCTATGCGACCCATAGCCGGGATTCACACTGAAATACTGCCGAACTCCGGCAATTCCAGCGCATTGAATCCGAAGTTACGTTCATGTCCGATTGACGCTATTGATGTTCTTGCTAGACTTGGACGACGTGGATTATTATGTAAAACGAACTTGCTTCCGGACAAACGAACGAATCACATGACGCGTGGAAAAGATTTCCAGCTTGCGAAGGATTTGGCCTCTCCCGGCTTTAGTGCCGGGGGCGATCTGCTGTCATTGGCGGATCTCAATGAGAGATCGCGGGAAATATTCCGCCAGATCATCGAAAGCTATCTCGCAACAGGCACACCAGTCGGCTCGCGCAATGTCAGCAAGCAACTGCCGATGACGCTTTCCCCTGCCTCGGTGCGCAACGTCATGGCCGACCTGGAAGCGCTGGGGTTGATCTATGCACCGCATACCAGCGCGGGCCGGATTCCGACGGAAAGCGGCTTGCGCCTGTTCGTCGACGGTCTTCTGGAACTTGGCGATATGGCGCGGGACGAACGGGTACATATCGAAGCGCAGATTTCCGGTCAGCGCTCCATGAATGAGCTGCTCCATGAAGCCAGCGAGATGCTGTCGGGCCTGTCGCATTGCGCAGGTATGGTGCTGACAGAAAAGCAGGTCAGCCGCATCAAGCATATCGAGTTCGTCAGTCTCGATACCACGCGGGCGCTGATCGTCCTCGTCGGCAGTGATGGCACGATCGAGAATCGCGTCATCAATCTTCCACCTGGCCTGCCTGCTTCGGCACTGACCAAGGCCACGAATTATCTGAATGCGCGCCTGCTCGGACACACACTGGATGATGCGCGGGCCAATATCGAAAAGGAACTGGCGGCAAAGAAAGCCGAGCTCGATGAGCTCACGGCGAAAGTCGTTGAGTCCGGACTTGCCCAATGGTCAGGCGGCCAGGACGAGAACAAGAGCCTGATCGTGCGCGGCCAGTCGCACCTGTTGAAAGATCTGACCGCTCTGGAAGATCTGGAGCGGGTGCGCTTGCTGTTCGACGATCTGGAATCGAAGAAGGAAATCATGCGCTTGCTGGCTCTGACGGATCAGGCTGAAGGCGTGCGCATTTTTATCGGGTCGGAAAACCAGTTATTTTCCATGTCGGGATCGTCATTGATTGTGGCGCCGTTCAGCGACTCGGAACATAAAATTGTCGGTGTTCTAGGCGTAATAGGCCCGACCCGAATGAATTATGCCCGGATTATCCCCATGGTTGACTACACGGCGAAGCTGGTTGGCCGGTTGTTAACTTGATTATTCAGGCTATCTGACCAATATCCGGGCTAAGACTCATTTTGATTCAGAGCTCTACCAGGAGAGGGTAGCTCAGCTATGGAAGATGACAAGCTTGCTCAGGCGGCGCGGGCAGAACAGTCTGCCGAAACATCGTCTAACGGCAATGGTGAGGCGCAGGTAAAGCAGTTCGCCGCCGAAGTTGACGAGAAAGCCCAGCTCGCCGCTGAGCTCGAAAAGCTTCGCAACGAAAAACGTGAGCTGGAGGACAAGACGCTCCGGCTTGTGGCCGAGATGGAGAATCTCCGGCGCCGCACGGAACGGGACAAGGCTGAATTCTCGAAATACGCCATTTCCGAATTTGCGCGTGAACTCCTGAGCGTGGGTGACAATATCCGCAGGGCGATCGAGTCCGTGCAGTCGGAAGACTCCGACAATCCTGCGCTGCGAAGCCTGCTGGAAGGCATCGAGGTCACGGAGCGCGAGTTGATCAAAGCGTTCGAGAAACATCAGGTCAAACGCTTCGATCCTCAGGGCGAACCTTTCAATCCGCATCTTCACGATGCAATGACCCGGATCGACGTTCCCAATGTCGCTGCCGATACGGTCGTTCAGGTGGTACAGGCCGGTTACATGATCGGCGACCGCGTCTTGCGTCCTGCGGCCGTTATTGTCGCCAAGGGCGGAAGCGGAGTAGAAAAGCAGACTCAGAACAAGGAGTCCGAAGCTCCCAACAAACTTCCCCCGGGAGCAACGAAGGTTCCCGAGGAAGTCCAGGCCGAACAGGAAATGGGTGCGGAAGCTGATACTGTTCCGCCACAGCCGGCAAACAGGACCGAGGGAAGAGCGGCGTCCGGTCGGGAATTCCAGGTTGAACGCAAACGCTCCACAGCCGGCCCCGGCGGGCCTGATGAGCGCGTCAGCCAGATGCGCCGTCAGCAACGCCCGCAAGGAAGTCACGAAACGCCCCGGAGTCAGCCCGCCGGCAAGCCTTCCGCATTGCATAAGCCGGTGATCAATTCCGGTAACGAGTGAGCAGTCTCAACACGGGCAAGACTTTCAGTTTATAAGTGTCGCAGAGAAGATGCCGGGTAATGGCGGTTTTGGACCATTACAGGATATGCCGGATATCATCCCGCCAACCTTACATTCTTTTTTCAGCGCCTGGCGCGTTTGCCGGATCATGGCGGCAAACCGCATTTCCGGCTAGACTGCATGTTTGTTCAGCATGAAGCGCTGAACATGGAGGCATGTGAAAGATGACAGCGATTACCGGGTTACACTCAACGGACAGAACCGCGCGGATGCAAACGCTCTCGGCGCTAAAGGAACATTTCGGCAATCGTTATCAGGACGGACAGTCCATCCGTGAGCAGCATGGACATACCACGACGTGGATCGCCAATCAGCCGCCCGAAGCGGTGATTTTCCCTGAGAATACGGAGGAGGTGGTTCACATCGTCAATCTGTGCCGCGAAAGCCGGACGCCAGTCATTCCCTTTGGCGTCGGCACGTCTTTGGAAGGCCACCTGAACGCCCCCATGGGCGGGGTCTGCCTCGATTTCGCGCATATGAAACGCGTGATCTCGGTGAATACCGAAGATCTCGATTGCGAAGTCGAGCCCGGCATAACCCGCAAGGAACTGAATTCCCATCTCCGCGATACGGGATTGTTTTTCCCGCTCGATCCCGGCGCGGACGCCTCGATCGGAGGCATGGCAGGGACGCGCGCCTCCGGAACGATGGCCGTGCGCTATGGCACAATGCGCGATCTCGTACTCAGCGCCACCGCCGTCATGGCCGACGGCAGCGTGATCCGCACAGCCCGCCGCGCCCGTAAATCTTCCGCTGGCTACGATCTGACCCGGCTGCTGGTCGGCTCCGAAGGCACGCTCGGCATCTTCACATCGCTGACCCTGCGCCTTTACGGCATTCCCGAGGCCATTCTTGCTGCTGTCTGCCCCTTCAAGACGCTTGAAGGGGCCTGCAATGCCGTAACCGCCGCGATCCAGATGGGGCTGGGACTTGCGCGCATCGAACTGCTCGATGCAGTCCAGATCCGGTCCGTCAACATCTACTCGAAACTTTCACTGCCCGAGACACCGACGCTTTTCCTCGAATTTCATGGCACGCAGGCTGCGGTGCAGGAACAGGTCGAGCTGTTCAAGGAACTGGCCGAGAGCGAAGGCGGCGGGCCGCTGGACTGGGCCGAACGCCCGGAAGACCGGAACCGGCTCTGGCAGGCGCGCCACGACGTCTATTGGGCGAGCATGGCGCTGCGTCCGGGGGCTAAAGTAATGGCGACGGATGTCTGCGTCCCGATGTCACGTCTGGCCGAATGCATCACAAAAACACATGCTGACATTCAGGAAGCCGGGCTTATCGCTCCGATTGTCGGTCATGTCGGCGATGGAAATTTCCATGTTTGCGTGTTGACGGACATTGATAACAAGGAAGAAATCGCCAAAGTCGTGGCTTTCAGCGATCGCCTCGCGGAACGCGCTCTGGAAATGGACGGAACCTGCACCGGCGAACACGGTATTGGCACCGGCAAAATGAAATTTATGGAAAAAGAGCACGGCCCTGCTGTTGCCGTCATGTCTGCCTTAAAGAAGGCACTTGATCCCTATAATATCCTCAACCCAGGTAAGATCATTGCGTTGAACTGAAGTTCCGCTATTGTTCCAACTGAAGAGGTCTGTACAAGTATCTGCCTTTTAGAGGCTGGAGGTGCCGTTGGGTTCGCTGCTTGCCGCCCTGACCGCAATTGTCGTAACCATACTCGCTGCTCTTCTCGCGCTTCCCAATTTTGTGGACTGGAATACATACAAGCCACAAATTGAAGAGCAAATTGAGGCGCTGGTTGGACGCAACGTCCGCATCCTGGGCGATGTGGATCTGCGTGTGCTCCCCATCCCCCGGCTGGATATGCGCGGCCTGCGTATTGCCGATGAGTTCGGCAAATTTGAACAGCCATTTGCAGAGGTCGAGACCTTCAAGGCCGTCCTGTCGATCCCCTCGCTTATGACCGGAACGCTTGAGACGCGCAGCATGCGTCTCGATCAGCCGATCATCCGTTTGAAGATTGACGAATTCAATGAAGGAACGTGGCTGAGCGTTGGTCCTTATGGCCTGAGCATACCATTGCCGGTCAAGGATCTTGCGCTGCAACATGTCCGGATCACGGATGGCGCAATCGAGCTGCGCCGTGCCCATCAGTCCAGTGCGGCGCGCTTCGATAACATATCCGGCGAATTTTCCTCAAAAAGCCTTGCAGGCCCGTTCCGTTTCGATGGAACCGCCATCATTGGCGGCGGACCGAAAACGGTGCAGCTTTCTGCCGCCAAAATGCCCGGCAAATCCGCGCTCAGGCTCAAGGCGGCACTGCGCTCGGCCGATGGCGTAAGTCTTTATCAGCTCGACGGCGAAATTCTCGGACTTGACGGCCCTGTCCATTACGAGGGCCCCTTGGTAGCGCGTATCGCGCTGGATACCGCGGCAAAGAAGGCCGAAGCCGGGCAGATCGAGGAACCGTTGGCCGGCAAGGCTGTCGAGCTGCGGGCCGATGCCAGAATAACGCTGGAAGATCTGAAGCTCGACGATCTCAATCTGACCATGACGCAGAATGACCGGCCGCAATCCATCAAGGGCAGTGCCCATGCCTCCTGGGCCGATACGCCACGGCTCGATCTCGACGTGGAATCATCCTGGCTCGATTTCGACCAGATCATGCAGGCCTCCTCCGGGAACAAACGGCTTCTGCCGTCCGAAGCCATCGCCGCGCTGCCCAAAATATTCGAGGGCTGGACATTCCGTCCCCGCCAGGGCCGCATTTCCGCACAGATCAAGCAAGCCGGAATTGGCGGAGACATCGTTGAAGACCTTCATTTCGTGGCCTCTCACAATCTCGACGGATGGCAGATCGACACGCTGAAAGCCCGTCTCCCCGGAGAAACCGACTTTAACGGGAGCGGGGCTCTGCCTGCGGGTGAATCGCTGAACTTCACCGGGAATGCCACCTTTAACGGACGGAACCTGTCCCGTCTGTTGCGTTGGGCCGCTCCCTCGCTCGGCGTTGTCGATACGGGCAGTGCGCAGAGCTTCTCGTTGTCCTCCGGCGTCACTATCGGCACAAGCCAGCTCGAATTCACCGACATGAAAGGCGCGCTCGGAGATTCCTCCTTTACCGGAAATCTCATCCACGATTACGGGCCGGAATCGCGCCTTAGCATCGTGCTGAACAGCGAGCGGCTCGATTTGCGCGGATTGTACAATACAGCGAAAGGCGAAAGCGCCGAACTCAATGTCGATGAGCTTGTCGAGAACGGAAAATTGCCGGAGAAAGGCTGGAGCGCGAGCGTCGTTCCCGCCCGCAAGACAAGCCTCGCCGATGTTCTGAAAACCGTTTTCAAGTCGGATAAATCCGATGTCAGCCTCACGATCGCGGAACTTCAGTTTCCCGATTTCCAGGCGCGCAATCTTCGCACCGTCTTCCGCTACGATCAGGGCACGTTCGATATTGACGAGCTGAATGTCGCCACGACCGACGGTCTGCGTGTCGACGCCAGCGGACGTATGACTGGCTTCGACGCCACGCCGGATGGCGCCTTGAACCTGTCGATAGATGCGCCATCCGCTCAGTCCGTTACGAATCTGGCGCGATTTACCGGCCTGGACAGTGTCAGCCGCGGCGCGCGCAGCCGGATCGAGGCGCTGTCGCCATTCACATTGCGGGGCAGCCTGAACGCCTCCGCCAATGAGAACATCGTGCGGCTCTCGCTTGCCGGCAGCGCGGGAGGCAGCGAACTCACGATCAACGGCAGTCTGCGTGGCAAGTTCGATGAACTGAAGGACGCGAGTGTCGAGTTGGAAGGCGGGATGGGCAATGCCGACAGCCGGAAGCTCATTGCCCAGCTCGCACCTGAAGTTCCCGCGATCAAATCGGATACCAATAACGGCGCCGGATATCTGAATGTCTCCGCAAGGGGGACGATGAAGTCCGGCCTGACGAGTCTGATCACTTTGCGCACGCCTCAGGCTCATGGAAAATTCGACGGACAGATCTCCCTGCTCGACGAACCGGCATGGAGCATGGACGGCCTTCTCGACATGACGGCTTCGCAAGCGGCGACCGTTCTCTCCATGCTGCGCGTGTCTCCAGGCGGCGAACCGGTCACCGGCCCGATTGACCTGCGCGCGACCGTCAACAAGAAAGCCTCGCATTTTCAGGTCAGCGATCTTTCGCTGAAAATCGGCGGCGAGATCATTACCGGCAAAGTCGACGCCGATCTCTCGGGCAAGCGTCCCAAGGGTACGATCGACATTGAAGCCCCTTCCGCTTCCCTGCCGAAAATTGCCGCCTATCTGGTTGACTGGGATCGCAACGACCTCGCTTCGGAAATTGCCAATGTCGCCAGCGGAGCGGGATCATCCTGGCCGAACGAGGCATTCGCCCTCAATACACTGTCAGCTGTAGATGGAACCCTGAAGCTGACCGCACCACGGATTGACATTTCCGATGGCGTCAGCCTCAGCGGCGGCGTTCTCAACGCCAGCATGAACGATGGAAAGCTGAATGTCTCGGAGCTGAGTGGACAGATCTATGGCGGCCGCCTGGTTTCCTCAGGTTCGCTGAACCGGCTCAAAGGCCGTGTCGGCGCAGATGTGTCGCTGAAACTGGAGAATATCGACCTCGCCGCGCTCAGCCGTGCGCATGGCGGCGGCAACATTGCTGAAGGCAGCGCCGATCTGACGCTGGCGGTCTCGGGCGAGGGTTTAAGCCCGAGCGGGCTTGTCTCAATGTTCAAGGGATCGGGAGAGATTTCTCTCGATAGCGGCAAGCTGCGGGGGCTGTCCCACGCCACGCTGAAGGATGCCGCCGACACCTATCTCGGCCAGGAAATTCCGGATAAGGACGATCTCGCCCGCAAGCTCCAGCATGATTTTTTCGAGGGCTCGTTCGATTATGCCGCCATTACCACGCCGGTAACGGTCAGGGACGGCTTGCTGCGTGTCAGCGATGCCCGCTTTACCGATGGGAAAGCCGTTGCCAAAGCCAACCTCATTGTCGATTTGAGTTCCTTGCGCTTCGATAGCGAGTGGACGATCGCCTCGCCGGAGAAAGTCGAAGGCGACACGGCCCTGCCTCCGGTCCAGCTGGTTTTTGCCGGTCCGCTCGCGCAATTCTCCGCCGTCAAGGCCGATCTCAATGCCGACGGCTTTGAGCGCTTCCTGACGATCCGGCGCATGGATGCGGATATGGAGCGCCTGGAGCGGCTTCAGAAAGAACGCGGCTTGCACCCGAACAAGCCCAAAAAGCCCAGTAGCCCGACCGTGACTGCGCCTGAAACGTCCGGCGCCACTGCAAGGGCAGAAACACCTCCGCCGGAGCCTGCCGAGCAGGACACCACCGTTTCCGAGCAATCCCTGCTGCGCGCGCCGCCGGTTGTATTGGAGGACTCGCCATCAACCGCGGCCAAGCTCGCACCGCAGAATGAAAAGGCGGCATCCGGATGGTCGACCGGCCTGGAAACAACGGTCGAGCAAAAGCCAGCCACCGAACAGGTATGGGACACACACAAACAGCCTGCCCCGCAAACAGGTGGCGGCAGTTTCGAGGACCGGATTCGCAAGGTGCTCCGGTCGCAGCAAATTGAGGACCAGCCGTCCTACCAGTAAGCGCACATTTCAAAACCCGCGCTTCAGTCAACCTTCGTTACATGCATGACGCTTTGCTCGAATGTGTAAAGCCGGATCGCCGTCGAAAGGCTGACATCGCCGCGTACAACATCAATCGCGGCAACAATCGCGGCAATCGACACGCCTTTCCGCCGGGCGATTTCCTTCAGCCCGCGCCAGAACGGCTCCTCCAGTGAAATGGAGGTGCGATGCCCGGCAATCGTTATCGACCGCTTTTGCGGCTTCCGCGCCTGCGAGGCATCCCAGCCGCCAAGCAGATCATCGGGCGAGCTTTCGAGCCCTGCCTCTGCATCGCCCGTATCCCGCGGAATCTCGCTCAACCGCTCATTCCGACCATCGTCTCGGGCCGCACGATCGCATCGAACTCCGCCTCGCTGACATAGCCCAGACGCAGCGCCTCTTCCTTCAGCGTGGTGCCATTCTTGTGTGCGGTCTTGGCAATCTCGGTCGCCTTGTCGTAGCCGATCTTCGGGGCGAGCGCGGTCACGAGCATCAGCGAGCGCTCCATGAGCTCTGAAATTCGCTGCCTGTTCGGCTCGATGCCCGCAATGCAATTGTCCGTCAGGCTGACCGACGCATCGGCAAGCAGCCGGATCGCCTGAAGGATGTTATAGGCGATGAAATTATTGATTGATCACCTTAAATCTAGGATTTTCAAAGACAATAAAAATAATCTTATTATTGTTTGTGGTGAAACTGGTTCAGGTAAATCTTTTAGGGCTTTGTATTTGGCTAGGCAGTTAGATCCTGATTTCTGTATGGATTATGTTGTTTTTAGATCTCGGGATTTTATGCAACTTTTGGAAAGTGGAAAACTCACTAAGGGCAAGGTGGTCATCTGGGATGAGGGG
>CAYOUP010000023.1:0-17542 GCA_964407125.1 uncultured Hyphomicrobiaceae bacterium
CCTATCCGGTCTATTTGACAAGCAGAGAGCACAAATTCATGACACAGACGACAAATCGCTTTTTCGACGAATTCGCCAAGATGATGACCGATGCGGCCGGCGCCGCTCAAAGCGTCAAGCAGGATGCGGAAACCTTTTTCCGGTCGCAATCCGAAAAAGTCCTGCGCGATCTGGACGTCATCCAGCGCGAGGAATTCGAAGCCGTGAAGGCGATGGCGGTGAAGGCGCTGGAGGAAAACGAGGCGCTGAAAAAGCGGATCGAAGCCCTCGAGGCGGCATCCGGCAGCACGTCTTCCGCTATACAAAATCCGTAAACGCCAGTTTTCCCCGTGGAGAAAAACTCTAGCATCTTGCCCATGAATGCCAACGCAGTTTAACGGAGTAGACCTAGGGTTACGGGAGAGGATGATCGCGCAATTGCGCCGCGATTTTCATTTGGTATCACGCAGAGTACTCCCACCAACGCAAGTTCAGGCGAAGGTTAAGGCATGGCATCTGCTCTACCGGATTTCACACGTTTAACAAATCCGATTGATCTCACCGAGAAAATTGCGTCCATCAACGACTGGCCTTTCGAGCGCTCGACGGAAGATGAACTGACCGTCATCATTGCCGGAAGCTGGGCGGACTATAATTTATCCTTGAACTGGCGGGATGATCTTGAGTCTCTCCATATCGCCTGCGCCTTCGATCTGAAGGTGCCTTACACAAAGACGGCCGAAGTCTACCGGCTGCTTGCCCAGATCAACGAGCAGCTCTGGATCGGGCATTTCGATTTGTGGGCGCATGAAGGCATCCTGCTTTACCGTCAGAGCCTCATGCTGCACGGCGCCGATCCGACCGCGCACCAGTGCGAAGCGCTGATTTCGGCTGCGCTGGAATCCTGCGAGCGCTATTATCAGGC
The DNA here is from genome assembly GCA_964407125.1 of uncultured Hyphomicrobiaceae bacterium. Taxonomy (GTDB): domain Bacteria; phylum Pseudomonadota; class Alphaproteobacteria; order Rhizobiales; family Rhodomicrobiaceae; genus JAHQVI01. The sequence goes on from CAYOUP010000023.1 coordinate 905, forward strand.
TTTCCAATTCGTGGTCTGGGCCGGAAAACGCGCCGAGGATGCGATCGCGACGGCGATCTTCGAAACAGAAGGACAGGCATGAGCCAGTTTGGCAAAGGGCCAATCTTACTTGCCGGTGCGGGACGCATGGGTGGCGCATTGCTGAAAGGCTGGATCGCCCGTGGTCTCGAGTCTGATCGCGTTTTCGTACAGGATCCGTCGATCTCCAACGAAATGGCGGATTACTGCCGCGAACATATGATCACGGTCGCCGACGTTCAGTCTCTGCCGGAACCGGCATCCGTCATTGTCCTGGCGGTCAAACCGCAGATGATGGACGGCGTTCTGCCGCCGCTTTCGCAATTTGCCGGACCGGACAGCGTCGTCCTGTCCGTTGCGGCCGGCCGCATGATTTCATCCATTGCCGCGCATTTTACGCCCAATACCGCAATCATCCGCGCAATGCCGAACACGCCCGCCGCGATCGGGCGGGGCATTTCCGCGCTTTATGGCAATGAGGCCGTCAAGCCGGAACAGTCGGAATTATGTGAAGCGCTGATGGCGGCGGCGGGCGAAACGGTCTGGCTCGATAATGAGGCTCTGATGGATGCCGTTACTGCGGTGTCAGGTTCCGGCCCGGCCTATGTCTTTCTGCTTGCAGAGTGCCTCGCCGAGGCGGGTGAAGCAGCCGGATTACCGCAGGAACTGGCGGCGAAGCTGGCGCGCGCCACGGTTGCGGGGGCGGGAGAATTGCTTCACCAATCCGAGCTCTCGCCTGCCGAATTGCGCCGCAACGTCACATCGCCGGGCGGTACGACCGCCGCCGCGCTCAGCGTACTGATGGCAGAAAGCGGAGAAAACGCGATCCCCTCACTAAGCGATCTTATGACGCAAGCCGTCATGGCCGCCGCCCGCCGCTCCCGCGAACTGGCAAGCTGACCGGCTAAAAATATATCGACCTCGCCCCGGCTCGCGCGCCGGATGAGGTATTTGTTGTATCTATGATTTAGTGAGACCAGCTAGCAGTTTGTCCTTGCTCAGCTTGAAGTCCGACGCGATCCAGCGTTCCTCCAGCTCGCGCAGCTCTTTGCCCAGTTCCGGTCCCGGTTTGAAACCGCGCGCAATCAGATCCTCACCCGAAATCGAAAATTCCGGCGGCGTCCAGCGCTTGGGCAAGGTAGATACCGAAAGCCATTCCTTGTCGTCCACGGGAGCATCGCCGCGGCTCCATGCGATCAGGACGCGATCGTCATAACGCTCGCGCCCCAGCCTGTAGAGCAAATGGCGCTGTTCCACTTCGGACAGGGCCGGATGTATCTCCGGTTCAGGCGCCCCCATGTTTTTCAGGCTGGCAGCCTCCGCGTTCGACAGTTTCAGGTCCTTCGCAAGACGCCTCGCATCCTCCGGCCCCGCCACTGCCAAAGCCGCGAGACGCCGGACCGGGTAAGCGTGCAAGTTCAGATGCGCCTCGATCGCCGCAAGCCGGGCGAAGACAGGCAAACGGGCCTTACCGCCAAGGATCAGCTCCAGAATTCCGCTCTCAGCCATGGGCTCAAGGGCCAGCATCGGATTTTCCGCCGCGAGAATGCGCAGAAGCTCCGTACGCACTCTTTCGGCGGATAGCTGGGCGAGCCCGTCCTTGCCATCGATGCAAGCTTCCAGACCGGCAGCATCGACATTCGTCCGGCTGTATTCGGCGGTGAAGCGGAAAAAACGCAAAATGCGCAGATAGTCTTCATGGATGCGGTCGACCGGGCGTCCGATAAAGCGGATTCTGCCCGCCTGTATGTCGGCAATGCCCTCGCCCAGAGGGTCGTAGACGCGGCCATCCGCATCCGCATACAGCGCATTGATCGTAAAGTCGCGACGCGACGCGTCCGCCGCCCATTCGCGCGTGAAAGCAACCTTGGCGAAGCGTCCATCCGTCTCGACATCGTGGCGCAGTGTCGTTGCCTCGAAAGGCATTCCGTCGACGACGATCGTCACCGTGCCGTGGCTGAGGCCGGTCGGAACGGTCTTCAGACCGGCGGCTTCGGCAAGGCGCATCATCTCTTCCGGCTCCGCCGTCACCGCGAAATCGACATCGCCGATCGGCAGCTTCATAAGCGTATTGCGCAGCGCGCCGCCGACAATCCGCGCCTCGTGCCCCTCGGAATTCAGCGCGCTGAAAACCCTTTGCAATTCGGTCCGCTGAAACCATTCAGCATCCGCTACACTGAGCGGGGTCCCCGTCTGGGCAGCAATTTTCACGGCGAAACCTTAACTATTGAGCCGGGTCATTCGGCTCGATATGTCCGGGAACGATGACGCCATCTTGATAACGCGGCGCGACATAGTGGCCACCCGGCGTGTTGCCGGTCCAGTCAACGAAAAAAATAAGCACAAGTAATGACAGGACCGCGCCCCCTGCAAGCAGCCAGAATATCGGCGCATCCGCCATCAGCTCGGCATCGGGCGCCTGCTGCCGCCTTAAATAAATATAGCTGAAGTAGATTACCGTCGGCAGCAGCAGCAGCATGAGATTGATGACGATAATCCTGATCATTCCGCATAAAGCCTTTCATACATCACGCGCAGAATCCCTGCAGTTGCGCCCCAAATATATCTTTCACCATAAGGCATTGCATAAAAATGACGTGGCTTGCCCTCATATTTAACGGAATAGCGCTGATGATTGGCGGGTGTCATCAGAAATTCCAGCGGCACTTCGAATATTTCCGCGACCTCGCGCTCATCGGCCTTCAATCTCAGATCGGGAGACACGGTAGCCAGAACCGGAAGAATGCGAAAGCCGGTCCGCGTCTGGTACGGCTCCAGCAGCCCCAGCGGCGTAACCTGATCCGGCGAAAGCCCGATTTCCTCATGCGCCTCACGCATCGCCGTGTCTATCGCCGTTTCGTCGCCGGGATCGACGCGCCCGCCGGGGAAAGAGATTTGCCCGGCATGCGCCGACAAATGCGCCGCACGCTGCGTCAGCAGCACCGTCGCACCATCGCCGTGATCCACGACACCTATCAGCACGCTCGCGGGACGAAGCTGTGCCCCCGCGGGGCCGGAATGGAGAAAATCCGGATTCAGCTCATGATCCCCGCGCCGGCAGTCCGTGCTGAACGCGAATTCCGCGGCGGATTGAAGCGGAAGGGCGCGCATCTCCACCCGCAAAAGAAAATCACGAGCTGAATAATCGCCGCTTTTGATATCCATGCTAGCTTTCATTACAGGATTTTAAATAGACAAGGCTTTTATGCCGCGCCAGCCTTTGAAGAGAATTTGAACACTATACAGGCAATATGGCGTGGTGCTGCGTAAAGAACGGGCTTGCACAATTCCACCTTTTCACCGGATAGTTGTTATAATGAACGGTGAAAATCTGGCTGAAACTGAAGCCACTCGCCAGTTACTGGTAACGATTAAGGTGTATCGCAACCTATGACTCTCATGCAATCTGAAGCGGATGTTGTTGAACGGCTGGAAGCCGCCAGCGCGAAATTTGCAAGGGTTAGGGAGGCCGTCTCCTCGGTTATCTTCGGTCAGGAAAATGTGATTGATCTCACACTGATCACCATCCTCTCCGGAGGTCACGCACTTTTGATCGGTGTACCCGGTCTTGCAAAGACCAGCCTTGTCGAAACGTTCGGTCATGTTCTCGGCCTCGGCAACAAGCGTATCCAGTTCACACCCGACCTTATGCCTTCCGATATTATCGGTTCGGAAGTGCTGGAAGAAGGCGCGGGCGGGACGCGGTCGTTTCGCTTCATCAAGGGGCCGGTCTTCACCCAGCTCCTCATGGCGGACGAGATCAACCGCGCCAGCCCGAAGACCCAGTCGGCCCTGTTGCAGGCAATGCAGGAGCATCACGTCTCCTATGCGGGCCATCGCCACGACATACCGGCGCCGTTCCATGTTCTCGCCACGCAAAACCCTCTGGAACAGGAAGGCACCTATCCGCTGCCTGAAGCTCAGCTTGACCGCTTCCTCCTCCAGATCGACGTGAACTATCCCGACATTGTCGCGGAACGCAGGATGCTGTTCTCGACGACGGGCACGGAAAAGCGGGAGGCGCAGCTCGTCCTCTCCGCGCAGGAATTGCAGGCGACGCAACGTCTGGTCCGGCAGATCCCCGTCGGCGATCAGATCGTCGATGCGATCCTGAAGCTTGTCCGTGCGGCCCGTCCGGGAACGGAGGAGTCCAGCCAGGAGGTCAATAATTACGTGGCCTGGGGACCGGGACCGCGTGCAAGCCAGTCCTTCATGATGGCTATCAGGGCGCGTGCGTTGATCGACGGGCGTCTGGCACCCTCAATTGACGATGTCATCACCCTTGCCGAGCCGATCCTCAAGCACCGCATGGCATTGTCCTTCGCTGCACGCGCGGATGGCGTGGCGATTTCGGATATCGTCGCGAGCTTGACGAGGCCGCTCGGCTAATGCATCGATCCAAACGGAGGCTTCATCCGGAGTTTGACAAAATTGATGCATAACAAAGAGCTAGTGCGCTGATATGTGAACCACGTGAATGTGTCAGTGCACTAGCTGACACTTCTAAGGATGCGCAATTTGAAGCAGCAGGCAGACAGCACGCCAATCCAGGACCTCGAACTTCCCGCGCATGGGCTTGCAGAACGACTGCCCGCACTCCTGATCGAAGCAAGCCGCGTTGCGCAGACCGTTGCGCATGGCATCCATGGGCGGCGGCGTGCCGGTCCTGGAGAAACATTCTGGCAGTTCCGTCAGTTTGAGCGCGGCGATGGCGCGCCGAATATCGACTGGCGGCGCTCTGCAAGTTCGGATCATCTTTATATCCGTGAACGTGAGTGGGAAGCCGCGCATACGCTCTGGATCTGGCCGGACCTGTCCCCCTCGATGAATTTCCGCTCGCATCTGGCCGAGGACACCAAACGCGACCGGGCCGTGGTGCTCGCCTTCGCAACAGGCGAGCTTGCCTCCCTTGCCGGTGAGCGTATCGGGCTTCTCGGCGGCGACATGCCTGCGGCCGGGCGCTATGCCATACAGAAAATCGCCATGTCGATGGCTCGCCAGGAGCAGAACGGAACGGTCTTTTCGAGCCTGCCGCCGCGAACCGTGCTCCGGCGTTTCACGGAATGCGTCCTGTTCAGCGATTTTCTCGATCCACCGGAGCAGATCGAGGCAAGCTGCCAGCATATCGCGGCGCAAGGCGTGCGGGGCAATCTCGTGCAGATCCTCGATCCTGCCGAAGAGACGCTGCCCTATCATGGCCGCGTGGAATTTGCAGGTATCGAAAATGGCGAACGTCTGCTTGCGGGCCGCGCCGAGGATCTTCGCCAGCGTTACATGGACCGGCTCGCGGCGCAAAAAGCGGCGGTTACAGACATTGCGCGCCGTCTGCAATGGTCCTACATGCTGCACCACACCGGACGGCCCGCCGGAGAAGCATTGCTCGCCCTTCACACACAGCTTTCCGGGCAAGCGTCCGATTACCGCTCGACGGCCAGCATCAAGGCAAAGGCGTCTGAAGCCGCGGAGCGTACAGCATGACCATCGGATTGCTTGGCTTTCTTCAACCATGGATCCTGACCGCCCTGATCGCCCTGCCGGTGATCTGGCTGCTCTTGCGGTTCACGCCGCCACGCCCGCTCCAGGTGGCGTTCCCGCCGATCCGGTTGCTGCTCGGGCTGAATTCCGAAGAGGAAACACCGGCGCGTAGCCCGTGGTGGCTGACGCTCTTGCGTCTGCTCGTTGCGGCGCTGATTATTCTTGCGCTCGCCGGGCCGATCCTCAATCCCGAGAAGCAGACCAACACATCGGCCAGCGACATGCTGATCGTCGTCGATAATGGCTGGACGGCGGCGAGCCGCTGGGAAAGGCGGCGTGACATTCTGCTCACCCTTCTGCAAAGCGCGGAACGCAACGGCCAGACGGTGCGCATCGCTGCGACGGCGGATAATGCGACCGGGCCATCATCGCTTGCGCCGCTGATGCCGAGCGATGCGCAGGAAAAGGCCGCCGGTCTCGAACCGATGCCTTATGAAGGCGACCGGCAGGCCCTGGCGACCACTCTCTCGCAGGCCTTGCCGGACGCGGCCGGTTTCAATGTCATATGGCTGAGCGATGGCATCGACAATGGCGGTGCGGAAGCTCTGGCGGCTGTCTTGCAGAAAATCGCCGATGGCGGAACGTTTTCCATCATGACCGATGCCGTCGGTGAAGAAACGCTCGGACTTGCGCCGCATTCCAGCGTCCAGTCCGGCCTTGCCGTCAACGTGCTGTCTCCGGGCGGTGCGCCGCGTACGGGCCGCGTGGTCGCATTGAATGGCCGCGGCGAAAGGCTGGCCGAGACCGATTTCGAAATCGGGACCGGCGTACCGTCAACCGAAGTCGCCATCGACCTTCCGCTGGAGCTGCGCAATCAGATTACACGGCTGGAAATCGAGAATGAGGCCGCAGCCGGTGCCGTTTACCTGCTCGACTCCCGCTCGCTGTGGCAGCGCTTCGGGATCATCTCCGGCGAGGCACGCGAAACGGCGCAACCTCTCCTCTCGCCGACACATTATCTCGAACGTGCGCTTTCCCCTTATGGCGAGGTGATCGTTACGAGTACGGGCAATATCGCCGAGGGCACGAAAGCCCTGCTGGAGCGCAAACCCTCCGTACTGATCTTCGCCAATATCGGGCAACTTGTAGAGGATACGGAAACGACGCTGAAGGCTTGGGTCGAGAAGGGCGGCATGCTGCTTCGTTTTGCCGGACCGCGTCTTGAGAAAGGCGGCGATACGCTTCTGCCAGTGCCGCTGCGTCAGGGCGGGCGGGCGCTCGGCGGTGCGTTATCATGGCGCGAGCCGCAAAAGCTGGCCGAGTTCGAGGAGAACAGCCCGTTCTACGGCTTGAAGATCCCCGATGACGTTCAGGTGAACCGGCAGGTGCTGGCCGACCCCATTGTCGAGCTTCGCGACGAGACGCAGGTCTGGGCGCGGCTGCGGGACGGCACACCGCTTGTCACGGCTTCGCAAATGGGAGATGGCTGGCTCGTGCTTTTCCATGTAACAGCAAGCTCAAGCTGGTCGAACCTGCCGATTTCCGGCCTGTTCGTCGAAATGCTCAGACGCACGACCGAGCTGTCGAACATCTCCAGCGCGCCTTCATCCAGCGCCGAAGGCAATGGCGGCGGGGCGGAGAACAACAACATTCTCGCCAGTTCGTCGCGAACCGCATTCCTCACCCCCTGGCAGACGCTTGACGGTTATGGCCGCCTCGGCACCCCGCCCGTCACGGCGAATGCCCTTCCCGCTTCCGATCCGGGCGGGATACGGCCCGGTCCCCGCCATCCGCCGGGCTTTTACGGCCAGCCGGGCCGCACACGGGCATTAAACATCATGCAGGCGGATAGTTTGCTCAAGCCTCTCAATCCGTCAAAGCTTGGTGCGCAATCGCTCAGCTATCAGATCGAGAAGCCATTCCCGCTAATGCCGTGGCTTCTCCTTGCAGCATTTGGACTTTTTGCCGTGGATGCCTTGATTACGCTCATTCTCATGTCCGGCGGTCTATGGCGCCGCCGCGCCGCTCATGCAACCGCCGCGATGATTGCCGCTGTGGTGATAACGGCAGCGTTCGGCCTTTCAGATACAAACCGTGCTTTGGCGCAAAGCTCATCGTCCGACGATGCTTTCGCCCTTCAGGCTTCGTTGACCACCCGGCTCGCCTATGTGGTGACTGGCGATGCGGCAACGGATGATGTCAGCGAAAAAGGGCTGTCCGGCCTGTCGAAAGTGCTCGCCGCGCGAACCGCGGTCGAGCCCGGTGATCCGATGGGCGTGAATGTCGAAACGGATGAACTTGTCTTCTTCCCGATCCTGTATTGGCCGGTGCTGGACAGCGCCGAACCGCTTTCCGAAGCCACCCTTGCGAAAGTCGATGCCTATATGAAGCAGGGCGGCATGATCGTGTTCGACACCAAGGACCAGCATGTAAACTTCAACCTGAACATGAGAGGCTCTGGCCAGTGGTCGGCTCTGAACAGGCTGATCGGCAAGCTCGATACGCCCCGGCTGGAGCCTGTTCCCAACGGGCACGTCCTGACGAAGGCCTTTTATTTACTGAATGGCTTCCCCGGCCGCTGGGATGGCGGCGCGCTTTGGGTCGAGGCGCGCACGGGCGACGATGATAATGGCGAGCGCCGCGCACTCAAGGCGGATGGCGTCAGCTCCATTCTCATAACCTCGAATGATTTTGCCGGGGCCTGGGCGCTGGGGGCGGGCAACCGTCCGCTCTTTGCCGTGGTGCCCGGCGGCGAAGTTCAGCGTGAAATGGCATTCCGTACGGGGATCAATATCGTCATGTACGCCCTGACCGGGAATTACAAGGCCGACCAGGTCCATGTCCCGGCGCTTCTCGAACGGCTTGGTCAGTAAAGGCGCGGGACATGAGCTGGACTATCGAATTTCTGCCCTATCTGCCCCTGCCCTATCTGATCGCGGCGGGTGCGCTGGCGCTGGTGATCGCCGTGATCCTGCTCTGGCGCGGGCGGCGCGGCGCCATTTTGCGCATTCTCGCGCTTGCGCTTTTGATCGGCGGTCTGGCAAATCCCAATCTCAAGCAGGAGCAGCGCGAACCGCTCTCCAATATCGCCGTCGTCATTCTCGACAAGAGCGCCAGCCAGCGCATCGCCGGGCGTGCCGAACGAACCGCCGAAATCCGTGCGGAGCTGACCGCGAAATTCGCCAACATCCCCAATCTCGAAGTCCGCTGGATCGAAAGCTCGGGCGGCTCAAGCTCGGCGGCCGAGGAAACAACGCTGTTCGCCGATCTCGATCAGGCGCTCTCGAACGTTCCCTCCGAACGCCTCGCCGGCGTTATCATGGTCACGGACGGGCAAATTCATGATGTTCCCGCCGATATCAAGAAACTGGCGTTTGACGCACCGCTTCACGCACTCATCGCGGGGACGCCTGACGAATTCGACAACCGCCTCGAAATCGTCTCCTCGCCGCGCTTCGGGCTTGTCGGCAGCGATCAGACTGTCGAGGTGCGTGCGATTACGAGCCGAACATCCGGGCGGTCGCGTCCGGCGGTCCTGACCGTTCGCCGCGCCGACCAGTCGGAAGAACAGCTCACGGTCGAGTTCGGCGAAGTCGTACGGCTGCCTTTTCCATTTCCTCATGCCGGCACGACCCTGATGGAGGTCGAGCTTGCCGGCGAGAACGGTGAGCTGACGCTTGCCAATAACCGCGTTGCGCTTCAGGCCGAGGGCGTCCGCGAAAATCTCCGTGTGCTGCTGGTCTCGGGCGAGCCTCATGCCGGCGAGAGGACATGGCGCAATCTCCTTCGCTCCGATGCGTCCGTCGATCTTGTACATTTCACGATCCTGCGGCCACCGGAAAAGCAGGATGGCACCCCGATCAACCAGCTCTCGCTCATTGCCTTTCCGACGCGCGAGCTGTTCTCGGAGAAGCTGTTCGACTTCGATCTGATCATATTCGACCGCTATCAGCGGCGCGGCGTCCTGCCGCTTATCTATCTAGACAATGTCGCGCGCTATGTGGACGAGGGCGGTGCGGTTCTGGTCGCGGCGGGGGCGGACTATGCCTCCGAGTTCAGCCTGTTCACCACGCCGCTGAGCCGTGTTCTTCCGGCGCAGCCGACCGGCCGCGTCATCGAAACGCCATTCCGTCCGAAAATTACCGAAACCGGCGAGCGCCATCCGGTCACGGCCAACCTGCGTGGCGGCAATACCGACCCGTCCGCCGAACCACGCTGGGGCCGCTGGTTCCGGCTGGTGGATTCATCCGCGTCCGAAGGCATGGTCGTCATGAACGGCCCCGAGGACAAGCCGCTCCTTGTGCTTTCGCGCCGCGGCAAGGGACGCGTGGCGACCTTCATGTCGGATCACGTCTGGCTATGGGCGCGTGGTTATGAAGGCGGCGGGCCGCATTCCGACCTGCTGCGCCGCCTGTCGCACTGGCTGATGAAAGAGCCGGATCTTGAAGAGGAATATCTGCGCGCGACTGCCGACCGCAAGGGCATCACCGTCGAGCGCCGCAGCATGAAGGATGATGTCGGCAAAGCGACGATCACGACGCCGACGGGCGAGAAGCTCACCGTGCCGATGGAACCGGCAGGGCCCGGACTTTGGCGGGGTACGCTCGCTGCGTCCGAGCCGGGGCTGCACAAGATCAATATGGACGACCTGTCAGCCGTTGCCCTTGTCGGCGCGGCAAACAGCCGGGAGTTCTCCAAGGTCGCGGCGACCACGGAACTGCTCGATCCGGTGCTGGCCTCGACCGGCGGCGGCGCATTCTGGATGGGCGGCACCAATGGCGCGGATGCGCGCGACATGCCCCGCCTGACCATGCTGCAATCCGCAACGCGCTATTACGGCAAGAACTGGCTCGGGCTCAGCGATCGCCAAGCCTATGTCGTGGAAGGCGTGCAATATACCCCGCTCCTTACCGGCTTCCTCGCATTGGCCCTGTTCCTCGGCATGATCATGCTGACCTGGTTCCGCGAGAGCCGTTAAGACAAGCCCCCTCACCCGGAATGCTTGTGCGCATTCCGCCCTCTCCCGCCGGGGGAGAGGGCCTAGTCGCTACAAACCACTTGGTATCGAATCTGACGATGTACTTGCCGTTTGCTTGCCCTCTCCCCTCCGCGGGAGAGGGCGGTGCGTAGCGCCGGGTGAGGGGGCAAAGCCATAGATCGCTGAACTTCATCTATCCATTATCGGCTGAGACCAGACCCGAAAATTGCCCCAGTGCGTCTTCCTTGAGCGAAACAGCCAGCAAACGCGCCGGGTCGGCCGGTCCGGGCAACATGATCTGCCCCGCCGGTATGCGCCCAAATCCAACTCGCTGGTAATAGGGTAAATCGCCGATCAGGATCACGAGAGCAAAACCATCTGCCGCCGCCTGTTCCAGCCCCTCTTTCATCAGTTTGATTCCGCAGCCCATATTCTTGAAAGCCGGGGCGATGGCTAGCGGACCAAGCAGCATGGCCCCGCTTTTCCCGCCAATTCTGATCGCGGTGAACTGGATCGCGCCAGCCAGCCGGTCGTCATACCAGGCTGTCAGAGCGATCTGCTTCGCAGTCGTTACCTGTTCGCGGATCCGGTAAGCGGTGCGTGAAAAACGCCCCGGCCCGAAGGACTCTTCATGAAGTGCAAGAATATCCCGTTTGTCGGCCGTGCTTTCGGGCCGGATCTCAAAACTGTAGGTCATTGGAACGCGCCAATCCGTCATTTTGCAATTTGCCAGGAGAAAAGCGGTGGGCGGACAATGAATGGCGGCTTAGCTATGCCTGATTTCGGATGCCATGAGAATGCGCCAGCGCTTCAGTCAATAAGTGACAAGCGGGCGTCGTCGTCGCATATCGCACATAACTTCTGTGTGAAAAGGCTCTTTCATCATCATGGTATGGGCGCCATATCACAGGCGAAACAGGCCGTCCAGAAGGAAAATTCGAGGGCGGCGGGACCAATGAGCCAAAAGGGGACAAGATGGGATTGCTGGTAGAAGGCGTCTGGAAAGACCGATGGTATGATACGAGTTCAACGGGCGGACGTTTCAGGCGGCAGGAGTCCTCTTTCCGCAACTGGATAACAGCAGATGGCAGCGCCGGTCCAAGCGGTTCTGGCGGTTTCAAGGCGGAGGCTGGACGCTACCATCTCTATGTGTCCTACGCCTGCCCCTGGGCGCACCGGACACTGATCTTTCGTAAGCTGAAAGGTCTTGAGAACATGATCGGCGTCAGTGCCGTTCATCCTTATATGGGCGAGAACGGTTGGACGTTCGAGACGGATTTCGATGGCGCGACCGGCGACGGGATCAATGGCAAGGACTATCTTTACGAAGTCTATCTGAAGGCGAAGCCGGACTTTACCGGGCGAGTGACGGTGCCGACGCTGTGGGACAAGGAGCAGAACACGATCGTCTCGAACGAATCTTCCGAAATCATCCGCATGCTGAACAGCGCCTTCAACGGCATCGGCGCGAAACCAGGCGACTATTACCCGCAAGAGCTGCGCGCCGAGATCGATAGCATCAACGAGCGCGTTTACCACAATATCAATAATGGCGTTTACAAGAGCGGCTTCGCAACGACGCAGGAAGCCTATGAAGAAGCTTTCGACGCGCTGTTCGATGCGCTGGACTGGGTCGAGGCTCGGCTTGGCAAACAGGCTTATCTCGCTGGCGATCATGTCACCGAAGCCGACTGGCGGCTGTTCACCACCCTTGTGCGTTTCGATCCCGTCTATGTCGGACACTTCAAATGCAACAAGCGCCGCATTGCGGATTATCCAAACATGTCAAACTATCTGCGAGCACTTTATCAGACGCCGGGCGTGGCGGAGACGGTGCGCCTGGACCACATCAAGTTCCACTATTATGCCTCGCACAAAAGCGTCAATCCGACCGGCATCGTTCCGAAAGGCCCGGATCTGGATCTCGATGCACCGCATAATCGGGAGCGGTTGGTACTGTAATCGCTACCAGTGAGGAGAGGGCGGTGCGCTTTCAAAGACCTCGCGCAGCCGCCTTTGCGCGCCGGGCGAAATGTCTTCGGGCAGATCGCCAAGAGGAAAGAAACGCTGCTCGCGGATTTCAAAGCTCGACTCGGGAATGCGTGGCTGCTCCCACTCATCCGTAAGGAAGAAAGCGACATGATCGCTCGGCGCAGTGACGAAATTGGCGTACATTCCGAAAAGACGCGGCTCGCTCTTGATGACGACGCCGGTTTCCTCCTCGACTTCGCGGAGAAGCGCCTCCACAAGCGTCTCGCGCCACTCCACGCCGCCGCCCGGAAAATGCCAGCCGGGTCGATAACCATGCCGCACCATCAGGACCTCATCGCCATTCCGCAAGATCAGCCCCTGCACACCAAGCGTCATGCCCCTGCGCAGACGCCAATAGGGGAAAATCAGTGTCCGGATAAGCCTTTTCCTCATTGTGTTGACCATACTCCGCTTATTTCACCGGGAAAGCCGTTACGAAGATAGACCGATTTGCTAAAGACGAAGCCAGCGAAAATACGATCCGGCGAAAATACATGCTTACATTGGCTCATCTTTCCGACGTTCATCTCGCGCCGCTTCCGCGTCCGCAATTCCATCATCTGATGAACAAGCGTTTTCTTGGATATGTGAATTGGCAAAGCCGGAAGGGACATTACCGGCGGGATGTGCTCGACACGATCATTAGCGACATGCTTGCCCACAATCCCGGCCATATTGCAGTGACGGGGGATCTCGTCAACATTGCCCTGCCCGAGGAATTCGTCCTTGCCCGGCTCTGGCTCGACAGGCTGGGAAGCCCGGAAGACGTGACCGTGGTGCCGGGCAATCACGACGCCTATTCGCCCTTTCTGCGCGATCCGAGGCTGCGCCACTGGCGCCCCTTCATGATGTCCAATGAGGCCGGAGCGAAGCGATTCGGCGCGCACGGACTGCATTTTCCGTTTGTGCGCCTCATCGGCCGTATTGCGCTGATTGGCCTGTCCTCGGCACGGGCGACGCTACCGGGAATGGCGTCCGGCTGGCTTGGCCCGCGGCAGATGCGAGAGGCGGCGAACGTCCTTTCGAAGCTTGGCGAAGATGGCTATTGCCGCATCGTGCTCATTCATCATCCGCCTCTGCCTGGCATGACAAGCCATATGAGGGCGCTGCACGACGCACGGCGTTTCAAGGCGGTTCTGACGGAACATGGAGCGGAGCTTGTGCTTCACGGGCATAATCACCGGACCATGCAGGAATGGCTTCCCACAAACAGGAAACCCATCCCGATTATCGGCGTGTCTTCCGCATCCCTGCTTCACGACATGCCGGAGATTTGCGCGAGCTATAATCTGTTTACCGTCGAAGAAACCGGCGATGGCTGGACCATATCCATGCTGACGCGCCGCCTCGAATCAAACGGACAGTTCTATGAAACCCATCAGGATTTGAGCGCGCGGACATAGATCATAACGGTCTCTTATGGCTTCTATCCTGATATTTCATTGGACCGAAAACGTAATAATCAACATTAATAGCCGTCATCTTTCATAACAGGCATAGCAGGTACCAGGATGCAGCGCCGAATTCATCCCGCATGGTGGATTGTGATTGCGGGAGCCACCATTCTTGCGGTCAATATGGGCATCCGGCAGACCTTCGGCCTGTTTCTGCCACCGATTACCCGCGATCTGGGCGTCACGCGCGAGGCGTTCGCGCTGTCCATCGCCCTTGTCAACCTGATTTGGGGCGCAGGATCACCGTTTGCCGGGGCGCTCAGCGACAAATATGGCGCAAAATGGGTGGTGCTGGGCGGAACGGTCTTTTACGTGCTCGGCCTGATCGTCATGGCCAATTCCGCCGGGCCTGAAGGGCTTATCCTCAGCGGCGTCCTGATCGGCCTTGGTGTTTCGGGAAGCGGCTTCACGGCCATTTTCGGCGTCGTTGCGCGAGCCGTACAGCCCGAAAAACGGGCGCTCGCTCTCAGTATCGCCAGCATGGGCAGCGCCGTTGGCCAGTTCGTCGCCCTGCCCTACGCGCATGTGCTGCTTACCGATACGGGCTGGATCACGACGCTCTTCGTCCTTGCCGCAACCGCCTCTGTGATGGCGCCACTCGGTTTTGCCATGTCCGTACGGCTTACAAAAGACAACACCGGCGGAACACAGCAGACCATAGCAACATCTCTTGATGGACAGGCGCTCGGCGCTGCCCTGCGGGAGGCGATGACTTATCCGAGCTTCATCCTGCTGACGCTCGGATTCTTCGTGTGCGGTTTCCAGATTGCCGCTGTCGCGACTCACCTGCCCGCTTTCATCGGCGACAAGGGCTTCGACCCGAGCCTCGGCGTCATCGCCCTGACGGTTGTCGGCCTGACGAACATAGCCGGTACCTATCTTTGCGGACGCATAGGCGAGATCATTTCGAAGAAGGTCGCGCTGACGCTTTTGTATTTCTTGCGCGCGGTGATCTTTCTCGGCTTTCTCTACCTGCCGCTCAGCCCTGAATTGATCATTGTCATGTCGGCTGCGCTCGGTTTCCTCTGGCTTGGCACGATCCCGCTGACCAGCGGACTGATCGTCACCTTCTTCGGTCCGCGATGGCTGTCGATGCTTTACGGGATCGTTTTCTTCTCGCACCAGATCGGCAGTTTCCTCGGCGCATGGCTCGGCGGCGTCGTTTTTGATGCCTACCAATCCTATGATATGCTCTGGTGGATGACGGTTGCCGTGAGCCTGCTTGCCGCGCTCTTCCACCTGCCGATCCGGGAAACGGCTTCGCCCCGTCTCGAAGATGCGGCAAAGGCTGCGGCCATTACAGCCTGAGGACCTGGTATCTCATGCCATTATCCGCGCGCATTGCGATCATCGCTGGTCTGACCGCTCTATGCCTGGGGGCGGCCTATCTGATGTTCGCGCGCGGTCAGGTCATATTGATGGATCTGAGTTCGTCGGTTTCGACACTTCTGTGTATCTGAGCTTTCAGACAGGCCGGGCAATCAAAGGTTCTGCTGGTAAAGCTGCCCGAATGCATCCCAAGGATTGTAGAACTCCTTTGTCCCATCAGCATTGTCCTTGATCCAGCGGATGTCCCTCGGGAAGCCCCATCCCCTCACCGCGCGTTTCAGAAGCCACTTCTCGACACCAGCACCCCGCTCAAAACGTAGCTTCTGGGGATCGAACTTGTCGAAGCCGATAAGCACGTCAATCCCCGGCGCGACATAGGGCGGCTTTCGGTCGGCATTGATGCGGGTCTCAGCGATGACCTTCTGCTGCGCGGCCTTGACGTTCCCACCATAGAGCTCCCTCAACAGGAACGCCGTGATCTGCGCCTTGCCCATCGCGACCCCCTTGCCGGTCCATTCTTTCTCATTCGCTTCAACAAGCTTATGAACAACCGACTCGTATCCAGCTTGATTGAAGTGAATATTAGCGAAGTTCCGCATCATCGGCACCATATCGACAGGAATGGGGGCCTCAAGAGGTAAAGACATCTTGTTCCAGTCCTTACGTTCCTCGACACGCTCCTTGCGGCCGCCATGCGCAAGGCCGCTTGCGACATTCATATTGAAATCCCGTTCCGCCAAAGTGAGATAGATCGCGATTTTCTTGGCTCTTTTGTAAATGATGTACTCGACGGTCCCCAGCCCGATGAGGAGCACGAGCGCAATGATCAGCAGTGTCTCGAACATAGCCTTATCCGATGCAACACCAGTTTCCACCATTCACGAGCGGCTTCGCCTGCCGGAATCGAAGCCCGGCGGCAAGGCGGCTCACCATTCTCCAAGAATGGGCAAGGCAGCCGCAAAACCAAAATTTATTCTTTAAATTTAGTAAATAACAGCCGTTTCCGGCACTGATCTGTTAAACAATCAGCGCGGCATGATTGCCCAATAATCAATGTCGAGGACAACGCCCTCTTCCGGCGTATTCTCGTCGGCCATATAGGGGAAACCCTCAGGCGTCCGGTTTTTCACACCGACCATTCGCAACCGCAGCGCGCCAACATCGCTCCGGCCGGGAAGTTCCGCCTTCTCAAGGACTTCGCTCCAGGCATAAAGCGTATCGCCCGCGAAGACGGGGGCAATATGGCGACCTGCATTGATTGCGGCGATATGAAAAGCGTTGGCGAGACCGTTGAAGCTGAGCGCCCGCACCAGCGAAATCACATGGCCGCCATAGACGAGGCGTTTGCCGAAT
>CAYOUP010000024.1:0-17524 GCA_964407125.1 uncultured Hyphomicrobiaceae bacterium
GGAAGTCCGGTCCACCATCAATGAGTATATCCTGGCCGTTGGGCGTCTGAATCAACGTTCAGTGGTCACAACTTGCCCCACTGGTAATGGTATTGCACCCTGTATGGTCAAGGTGTCGCCATCAACTATGACACGGAGTTGCAGGACACTGAGGGCAAAACGCTTTTCCTGGAAGCTGAGGGTCTTGAGGTTGCTTTTCACTAGCTCACAGGCAACCTTGAGCTTATCGGTGTTAATTTGCCCCTTGTCAGCTGAGGCAAGGCATTGCTCTAAGCGTAGCCGTTCTTGCTCCAAGCCTTCAATTTCCTTTGCCAAAGCCGCGATATTCCGACGGAATAGGTCTTCGTCGCCTGTTACGTAGAAGGCTTTGTGGATTCTGTCCTTCTGCTTCTGGCGATTGGCAAGAAGGGTCTTTACTCTTTCAAGCTCGGTCTTCCATGTGCCTGTTTTATCTTCCTTTTTCCTTCTCTCGAATTCGGCGAATACTAACTCCGGCTGGGTGAGTATCTTCTCTACTTCGCCCCAGATTAGGTCCTCTATCCTCCGGGCATTATGGCGCCTGTTATCACACCTGATAGGTGTTACGCTCTTTGATTTACCGCTGCAATGGTAGAAAGGATATTCATACCTATTACCGTTCCTTGTCTTGATTCCCGGTGCTGCCCAATATGATCTGCCACATTTGGCACAATAGATATGCCCGTGGAGCAAGTATTCATGTTTGCTACTTCGTTTTGCCATCTTCCGATTATGTTCTAGCCGTGTTTGAACAGTGTTATAGATGTCCTCAGATATGATGGCAGGTGTGGCATTCGGGATTTCGACCCATTCCTCTTTGGGCTTTCTCACAATACCGGTATATTTCCGCTTGGTATGTGACCTGAGCCTGTATTTGGGCTCACCATAGGTACACGTGAAGGCATAGGTTTTGCCATAATAGGCTGGGTTCTTGAGTATTTTCTGGACTGTGCTTCTGAGCCAGTAGCCTCTGCCACTCGGTGTGGGAACACCCGAGTCTCTAAGGCGATACGTTATGGCATGGGTAGATAACCCCTCCATGCACCACTGATAGATCTTCCTTACTACCGCAGCCTGCTCTTCGTTGATATATCTGATACCTTCACCAACGCCCTTGCCGGGGATGTAAATATATCCATATAATCTGGCATGACTGCTAGCGGGGAGCTTGCCTGATAGTGCCCGCATCTTCCTGCCTCGTGTTGTCCTTTCCTTGATTTTAGTGGCTTCCAGCTTGGCAGCATAACCTTTGATATGTGCTATTAGTTTTCCCATGTCGGAGCTGTCCAGTTCCTCAGTGGCAAGGATAAGAGCAACCTTGGCCTTTTCTAGCTCTTCTTGCAGGATGATAAAGTGAACGGGGTCACGTGAAAGCCGGTCTAGGCAATAGGCAATGACAGCCTGGACATCACCATTTCTTACTGCTTCCCTTAGTTCGGTGAGCTTGGGCCTATCGAGGGTCAAGCCAGAGTAGCTTTCTATGCAAATGAAGCTATCATCAACGTCGAAGTTCAGCTCTTTTGCTTTTCTTAGACATGCTTCCCGTTGACTTTCTAGGCTCGTTCCTTCCCGTTCCTGGTCTTCTGTGCTTACTCTGCAATAGATTGCTGCTTTCATTTTTGCCTCCCATTTCTCTTAAAAACTCTCTTAGTGACATCATCTCGCCTAGTTTGTCGGACATTTCGTTCCCACATAGCTCTGGGTCTATGAGTTCTGGGGTAATTTCCTTATGGCCCAGTATCTTCTCTGCCCGTTCACGGCTGATTTTTTGCCCGGTTATAAGCTCAAAGATAGCCAATTCAAGAGAATAGTCAGATCTAGGGGATAACTTACTCCATTTAAAAGACCTTTCCTCCATTGCACAACATTGGATAATAGCTCCCACGCAACTAAGTGGCATATCCTTGGCGAGAGCATAGAGGCGACCAGCCCACTGAGCCTCCCGAACCGTGAGATGCCGTCCCAACCGTTCTCGCTTCGCAACCCAGAGATGCAATACCAAGGGTAGAGCCTCGGAGGGGATTGGGTTATCTCTATCTCTCAGTTTGAATATATCCCAGGACTGCTCTTGAGGGTCGGGCTCTTTCCTGATTTTTGGAATTATCTTCTCTATGGTGCTTACCGCAGGTATTTTCATCTTTTTGTTTTTCTTTTTAGCCTTTTTTAATGCCTCATGGATTCGGTAAGCTAATACTCTTATAGGTAGCTGGATTGGCTGCTCCATATCGTCATTAACTCTGTCCTCTATTAAACGCATGATGTCCTGGCTAATGGCAGGACGTCCCCTTTTTTGCATTTCTACTTGCTCTTTTGATGTGGCCATTTTGTTCGTATAAATTCTTTTTTTTCTGCTGTTACAGCTATATTTTATCTGCGCTCTCTAGCAATTTTGCTCTTGCCTTTCACATATTATATTCTGTACCCTTAATGGCGTCAAGGGGGTGATTCGATGCAAAACGACAAACTCAGAGAAAAAAGAATACAGCTTGGGCTCAGCCAAGTGCGCTTGGCGCAGTTGGTAGGACTGTCTAACGGCATGATTAGTGATTTCGAACTTGGGAAGCGCACACCTTGGCCCAAAGCACGAAAAGCATTAGCAGAGGCTCTAAAAGTGCCTGAAGTTGAGTTATTCGGCAACGGCAAGTGAGGAAATGTGGACTCTGGAAGATAAGAGAAAACACACGTGAAATCATGAGCAAGGCCAAAACCAGAGACGTAAGAAAGGAACTCCCCAAGGTGAGGGTGCAAATCCGCAGTGGACCGGCGACTGTCATTATCTACCAACTCTGGGTGGCGTTCTGGAGCCGGCTCCTACAGGACTTCGATGAAAGCTCGCGAAGTGACAACTAAACCGGAAAGATACCCTTCGCCGGGGTGTCCTTCAAACCTCAAACTCGATACAGGAGGCTTTCATACATTCATTGTAATGGAAGGATGAGGTGAGTCAAATGAGTACCATAATGGCTTCAAAGTGGATGAGGGTGAACAGGCGTAATCTGTGTTCAGTATGCGGTAAGCCTGATTGGTGCTTAATCTCACAGGACGGTAAGGCAGCGATATGTGCCAGGATTGAGAGCGATAAACCGGCTGGCAACAAAGGCGCGGGCTGGATTCACGTGCTAGACAGTGTCAAGCCATCACCACTGAGCAACCCTAGACGGGACGCAAAGCAGAATCCAAAAGCAGCACCGGGCATACTGGACATAGCTTACCACGGCTTGTTATCAGAACTGATATTATCAGAATCGCACCACGAGAACGTACAGCGTCGCGGCTTAACAGACGCACAGGTATATCACCTCGGGTATAGGACACTGCCATCAAACGGACGCCACGAGCTGGTTGCGGGACTCCAGGCTAACAATATCAGGCTTACCGGAGTACCAGGGTTCTACCTTGAAACTGGACGATGGCAGTTAGTACCACGACCAGTAGGTATAGCTATTCCAGTGAAAGATACCAGACACCGTGTTATAGGGCTTCAGGTACGATGTAACAACACAGAGGACGGACGGTACAAGTGGCTATCAAGCAGGGGATTCAACGCAGGGTGTTCACCAGGTGCACCAGCACACGTAGCCGGAACGGTATCTACTGACGGCGAAGTATGGATCACTGAAGGGCCACTAAAGGCCGATATCGCCGCCCTGAGGCTGAACCGTTTAGTGCTGGCAGTGGCAGGGGTAGGGAACTGGAGCAGCGTGATTCCGATAATTCAGGAACTGGAGCCAAAACGGGCTATTATTGCCTTTGATATGGACAAGGTCAGCAATCCTACTGTGAAACTACACAGCGAAGCATTGACATCTTGGCTTGTCAGGCACGGTATACGCACTTTTGAGGCAGACTGGGATACCCACTTCAAAGGGCTGGACGACCTACTTATGGGTGACGAGCTATGCCAGAGATAACGATCACAGAAAAAACACTTCCCAGGCCAACTACATCATCCAGCCTGGAGCTGCCAGCTATAGCATGGCTGGGCTCATTCAGAGACTACCGGGACATGGTAGCACCTACAACCGAGGCGGCGGACGCTTTCCATTATGCTGCTTTCCTTCAAGTCTTTGGCTGTACCATAGGACGCCGATTGCACGTCTACCACGCCGACAGGCAATTCCCCAACTTCTATATCTGTCTGGTGGGCCGTAGTGGGCTAACACGTAAAGATACCACCTGGTCACGTGCTGAGGGTGTATTGAATGACCTTCACGTCTATTCAGAAGGTGACCTAAGTCCGCCATTCAAGGCAGTCCGGGGGCTGAGAAGTTTTGAGGGCTTGCTGGACGAACTGGCCGGAGAACGGAAAGTCAGGCTAATAGTACTCGGTGAACTTTTATCCTTATTCGCAAAGGCAAGCCAACAATCGCTAAGCAACATCATACCAGGGTTGACCGAATTTTACGACATGAAGGATATTATTAATCCGCCGGTACATCAAAAGGACGTGAAGCCAGTACGAGAGCCATTTCTATCCATAATAGCTGGGACTACACAGGACTGGCTACGAAAGGCACTTACCGAGCGGGACATATACGGAGGCTTTGCTAATAGGTGGCTTTACTTCCATGGCTTGCCAAAAGGGCCTATGCCGAATCCACCAAAGGTAGCTCAAGATAAACATAATAAGCTGGTACAGGAATTGAATCAGATTCGTGACTGGACTGATAGCGTGCCTGACGGAGAGATAGCCATATCAGAGGGGGCCAGCAAGCTATTTGATGATTATTACCTTGACTTCTACCGGCGATGTGACCAACCGGGCTTGATACCTACACTGATTGTCAGGATTCAAGACTTCATTTGGAAGATAGCTTTACTCTATGCGGCGGATACCATGTCTGAGACTATATCGGAGAACCACCTAGAAGCCGCTATTGCAGTGGGAAATTATCTAGAAGCGAGCGTTGCTGAAGTATTCGCGAGCTTTGGAGAATCGAGGGGTAAACAGGCAGAAACACGGGTGTATGAGTATCTTAAAAGCTCTGGCAGCCCTGTTCCATACCGCGATGTTTATCGTAATTTGAACCTGTCAGGCAAGGACTTAGAGGCGGCAATAGACCCCTTACTCAAGGTTGGGATGATTAAGAACCGCTACGAGGGTAAAAAACGGATGTTGGAGGCTGTCTAAAAATGCGTGGAGCTACTGACACTTCTGACATACTGACACTTACATACGAACTGAAGCTAATAAATTCGCTGACAAGTGTCAGTAGTCTACTGACAGTGTCAGTAAAGTGTCAGTAATGTGTCATGCGTAGTGTCAGTAGAGTGTCAGTAGCTAAGCATAAAGCTAAGTAGCTTGGAAGTGTCAGAAAAAAAGGATTTTGAAGAGGTACAAATGCCTGAGGGTAAAACATGACAAAGCAACTGCCCGAAATAGCTGTTTTGAGCTAAAAAGAGGCGAAAAACAAGGAATTCCACGTTTGGAAGTGATCCTTGGTTTTTAATATTTTGAGCAATGATAAAAAGGTGCGCCAAAAACAGACGGGGGTTTTTAGTGGTAAACAAAGCTAACCTGATGGCGTCTGGTAATAAGGTTAAAAAGGGTCCTTTTTTGAGGCAACAATGACTAAAGAAACAACATTATTGGAACAGGAGGCAAAATGCCAGCACTAACTAATGACGAAAGGGAAACCCTCATTAGTTTCGATGAAACACCGGAAGATGCTGTGATCTTCACATACAACAAGGCATGGCAATCACACCTGGAAAATAGACTCGGGCTCAAAGCCACCACGGACAATGGCTATGGTGGCAAGGAATATCGGGTCCCCAAAAGGAGGATTCGTATGCCGTTAGTCCCCAGGAGATTATCGGCGGAGCAAAGACAAAAATTAGGGGAACGGTTAAAGAAAGCACGGCAACAGAAACTATCTGATTCCCCCTCAGACAATGTAATTACAATGAAATCTCGGGGCTAAAACACTGGGACATACAAGGATGTGTGGCAGAAAAGATAACTCCTCAAATTACCACAAGGAAAAGAAGGTGGAACATCGACTAAATGGCACTGCGGGGGGAGAAAAGCAGTACCGGGGATTCGACCACTTGGTACTGCTTCGGGTTATAGCATAGAGAAGAAGGGGCTTTTCTGATATTCCTTTCTCATGGGCTTACCCCGTTTGGCCCACTCAATTACGTCTATCATTATGTCGTATCTAGGGAATCGCTCACCGTAGTGCCATGCGTAGACAGTACGTTCAGTCACACCGAAGGCACGGGCTAGAGCTACAATATCTCTATAGTGTAGCCTCTTAGCTATACTATAGAACTCATCGAGTAGTACCATCTGTCTATCATTCTCAAATGGTATATCAGCTACGTAGACTGGTCTGCCCGGTGCTTTGTTACCCGTTATCATAGTCACTGCTATTATATACTATAAGGGTAAAGACAATTCCCATTGAAACCAAAACGCATAGGTTTACAATACACTTTCGCTCGTCAAGTATCCGATGAATTAGCTTTACACCCTGTTCTGGTTTCTCGCAAAACCCAACGAGTGTCTATCGGTACATTCCATAAAGTATAAGTATTCTCCCGGGATCCTATTGCGAAATGCAACAGCTATTATATTACTTGGATAGGATTGACAAACTAACCTAAAGGGTAATTCAGTAATATGCTATCGCAGTTTGTAGTATGCTGCGCCTGTATTTTTACTCTGTCTCCTTCATTATGCCTTGGTTCTTTTCTGTCTATATCCCCTAATAACCATTTTGAGCAATAACTGTGCAGCAATTAGGTTTGTCCAAGGTGAAAAATCAGCCGTGCTTTTCAACTGTTTTGGGAAATGGCAAATGATTCAATATGGCTGTATAAAAACGTTCTATTAGGTTTTCACCTCTTCAAATATCCAAAGAGGCTACCTTGAAATTAATGTGGAATTTAGTATAGTATCGTCTATGTAGGATTGAAATGGGTGAGGACAACATGAATTCGCGTCGCAACAAAAAACAGGATTTCTCAGATTACGTAGATAGGCTATTTGAGGATTTTATACCTACTCTGGAAATCATTTTCGGAAGAAGACTGACAAAAAACGAAAAAGAAGGGATTGAAAGAGTCCTCGAGCCACTCACATCGCCGAGCCAAGAATTCGCCCAAAAAGTCGAGGCTCTTAAGAGCGGCTGCGACAAGTCTAATCTATTGGGAATATCTGAGGATTTTATACGCAAAATTATACCTGATTCTCGTCAAGTTGAATCACCTTTAGAATACGCGCGAGGTCGTTTGTTTGACCCCACGCAACCCACAGTCGAATTCATTAAGAAATCAAAATACGTTCAGTATCTAGACTGCATAAGACAAATAATTGACAGCGCAATTGGGAAAGGAACTAGGCAAGTAATTACTTATATGTCGGATGTGTATGGTGCCGAAAATGACCTTCAAGCATGGGGACAGGGAATAGCTAGGGATATGGTGAAGACAGTACAATACCTGACTCCAGATAGAAAGAGATTCACCGTGGGCCTGGCGTTTAGATGCATCGATGAGTATAAGAAAACATCGGGCGTTTATAATAGATTGGTTCCAATAATCGCCGGTTTTGTTTCAATAGGGTCAAATCGCATCCCGACCTATTCAAGTTACAGACGGAGGGGTTTAGCAAAGAATCTGAACAGAATCCAAAAGAAAGGCTGGAGTATAATTACAGATGAATTCGATAGTCTGATTAGGAACTCTATCGCACACCGTTCCTACGTAGTAACTCCTGCGGAGAAAACAGTGCGCTTCAGTGACTACAGAACAGGTCAAGAAGAGACGGTCTCATACAAGTTGCTGTTTGAAAAGACGAGAGAGTTGGCTTGCCTCGTGTTAGCCCTAAGCCAGTTCTTGGGGCTGGTAGACGATGCGTTACTGAAGAATTTGATTTCTTCGACATTGTCATTACCAGAATCAACCTGACTTCGACGAGCAAGAGAATTAATGTCTGTTGCCGCTACAATCGTTTCCCGAAAATACATCATGCTGGAAATCAAAGATCTTCTCTTTCCTCTTCTATACTTGCTGTCTCGATTTGTCGATTGATCGAGGATACATACTCATCAATCCAAAGTTTCACATTATCATTATCTTCCTCTTTTCTGAATTCAATGAGCTGTTCTCTTTTCTTTTGATAGTGTAAGCTTAACGGACCACTCCATCCCTCCGTTGAAAAGTTCGCCATCAGACTACTCCGCACATCTTTGCGATCCCCATATCGGCAAAGCACTTCACGTGCTAAGCAAGGTTTCCCTTCCTCCCTAAAGAGCCTGTTGGGAACAAAATTCGCTAGATATCGGGCACGATTCTCTATATCCTCATCAACCCACATCCAAATCCTCTCCAATGGGATCACTGGCAAAATGCCCATGCTTTCTGTCCGGAATAAATCTTCTCCGCGCAGCCATCTCGTTATATGAAATGATCGGGAGTCTCTAGGTGGTCCCAAGTACTTAGTGACTATAGTCCATACTTCTTCAGGGTTCTTCCGAGTGATCTCATTAAGTAGACCCACAATATGTCGACTGTAGCTATCAACAATAGTACCCTCCTCTCCAAAATGCTCAAGCATTTTCTCTGCAAGTTCCAAGCTTCTCTTGGGATATTCTCCGATGAATTTACTGCCAATTATGCCCCAGTAGTAGTCATCCATTGAATCACGCTTTATTGACTCAACATTCTGAAATAGTGACTGATGCAACAGTACTTTCAGAGTCAATTCTTCTGGCGGGGTGCGCTTAGATTTCTCACGAATGTAGTAATCGCCAAATAAGTGTAAAACGATCGACGTAGCGTACGCATCCTCACTGCCAAGCAGACATTCAACCCATATTCTGAAGGTATCTTCAGACAGATTACTTATCTGCCCAAGAAACATCTGGATTTGATTACTAGTAACCGTGCCATTGGCAAAGAGGTCACATACCCGCAATGCAGCTTTGTCGGACAGGCCAGACCTCCAGGTTAATTCCACAACCCACTGACTCGTTCTTGAGTCACCGACAAGAGCATCCAATTGCCTTTCCCATTCCTTTTGGTCGCTTTCAAATAAGGTGCGAAAATAGCCACCCAAGAAAGGAAGGCCAATATTCTTTTCTACTAGTCGTTGTGCCTTGATAAGTGTAGGTAAAAGCGAAAACCCTTCGTCTCTCCTTCCAAGCTCATATCCAAATCGGTAACTGTTTTGCGTCTCAGTTTTTAGCAACCAATTCAATTCAGCTTTCAGCAATTCCGGGGTCTCAATAGACAATTCGGCTAATTCTTCTATTCGAGATTGTATCTGATCCACACGTTTACCCTGATCGTCAAACTGGTCCTCAAGAAGATCCATACCGACGTAGCGCTTCATTAGCGATGCAAAATCGCTGCCCGTAAGCGTATCTCTGAGCTGTTCCCATCGCCGCCGAGTTTCTGGGGGCAATTCTTTACTCTCATAATGGAGGATCTGTACAGTTGTGGCTATCACCTTTTCCTTTGGCACATATGGCTTTTGTCCTAGCTCAGTTATGGTATCGATAACCATATCGGATAGGTTAGGATTTAACGCCAAACCTCTTGTGTGGTCTAAGAGAATATCGATAGCTTTTTGCCGCTCATCATCCTCAAGCATTTCGTCTAAGCGCTCATACAGCAGTTTCCAAACCTGTCGATAAGCATCAAAGATTTCTCCATATGTTTTCGGTGTCCAAAGTTTCAGTTCTTGCCGGAGGCCCTGATATTCAGAGCCAATCATTCGCATGAAATGTTTGGTTTGTAGTGCAGCATTACATGCATTTAGAGCAAGGAGCCTCCGCTCTTTCGAGGTCGATTCTATAGCTTCCTTGAGAACAGGAAAACGTTCTTGTGGAGAAGCTGCTGTGGGAGCAACGCGTCCAGGCGCAGGAGAAAATAGTTGTGCAAAAACACCGCTCGCATTATTTGACCACGTTTCGTTTTCGGCTTCACCAAGCGCAAGAAGTAGCTTTGCTGCATCTGCGAAGAGGGCTCTGTGCATTGCGACCTTCTCAAGTGCCCATATCACTTCTCTTCGACCGGTGGTAAACTCTAGCAGATCCTTCTTACTCCATATTCCAACAGTTCTCTTTAAGCATTTTAAGGCTGAGTCCGGGTCAGCCTCAGCTAACGCCAAAAAAAAATTCGCACCGATGCGTGTCTTTAAGTAGGTATTATTCTGGAATGGACCACCCTCCCCAAGAAGATCTTTGACAACTCGAGAGGCGGCTTGTGATTCAGCCGCATACTTAAACATCTCGTAAAACCAGTCCTCTAGTGGACCAAGCAAGTCATTAGAGAATTCCTCAAGATTGAATCCAGTGCCATACGTGTCCCACCAATCTGACCACAAATAGATGTGCAACGCTTTGGGAGTGATATATAGTGTATTCTCACCTTGAAGGATCTTCCTGTCCTTCAGGTTTCTGATAATCTCCTGGAATTTTTCCCAAGTAATTTGACGATCAGCCCGTTCGATGAGCCTTGCGATGGTTTGTGCCTCAGCAATGACTGGCGTCCCGTAACCGAATCGTTTGAAGAGTGCTAGATATCGAAGTACTAACCGTCTTTCTTGCACATGTTGGCTGTTTGGATTGTCTCCACCCACTATGTAGCGATCCCAAATATTCACAGTATCAGGTGATTTCAACAAATCCTCAGGGTTTTCTACCAGATTTCCCCCGATGACATGTGCCACCCTAGGGGATCCTCCGCATAACTCCGACCATCTGTCTGCTTGTTCTTTCTGCACACCGTATGTCTGAATTATGCTACCTATATCATCTTTATCTAATGGCGGCGTGTCAAAATAACTTATGTTACCCCCTGTATCATCATACTCACCATAAATTGACACAAGTTTGATTCGTGGACCTCGATATTTCAATTTGTCCCATATATATGACCTACTATCCCTATCACATTCGTCAACTACGAGAATTACGTAGAATTGGTTGTCTTCTCTTAATATCTGGTTCATTAGTTCGCTGTCTCTAAAGCCTGCAGCCAAGCAGTAGACCACAAGTGGCTGCAAATCTGTCTCTCGTGTTGCTTCTAAAACAAGTCTGGTCTTACCAATTCCAGGTTCGCCAAATATACGTACGTGTACTGCCTCATCGTTCTTACGCAGCTCTTCCTGCATACCTAATATCCGTTCTTTCTGCAGTTGCCCTAGTCTCAATTCTCTTCTCATTTCTGCGTCTTTTGACCAACTACTATGTGTCTGAAATCTCGAACCACCTCGTCCAGTAGCCTGCAATGCTAACGACGGGAATGGTTGAAGAAAACCGATAAGCTTGTTCTGAGGCCATACTTCAATGAACGCACCGTCATATTTCTTATCAATATTCACTAACTTCTCTTTGAATTTTTTGACATATTGGTCATCTTCTGTCTCTGGATTATCCCAACCAAATAGCACAACAACTAATGTTCCGTGCCTATCTAAACAAGACTTTACCCTAGGTCTAAGTACACTCGAACCCTCCGTAAAAAGGATACTCTTCACGTTTGCATCGCTGCTTGGAGAAAAATCACCTGTCTTAATCTGGTATCGAGTTAAGCCTTGCTTAATGACTCGCTGTCCGCCACTTACCTGTACATCTCGCACCTCAGCATCTATGCCACCGTCCGCAACAGTGATTGCGCTCGGGACATTGATAAGGTTTCCACCTATTCCAAGGGCGGTCGCTTCTGCCCACAGTAATTCACGGAAAAAAGTTACTGCTTGTTCAGGGCTAAAATGCTCCAGATTATCGTTTTTGACAGTGAATATAGTGTCCATAACGGCTAATAGACGATAGGATTGTCAATTCTTTCCAAATCTCGCAAAATTCCCACATCTCTATATCTAAGTATACATTAAAAGATTCCAGACTAAAATTCTGAAGACTACGAGTTACGCTCAATAAGAATGAGATCTTATGAATGATCTTCGGCTAGGGCATCCACGATAGATTCAGCAACAACGAATTTAGAGTATCTACTATTAATTATCAGCACATCTTGTCTCATCGTAGCGGTATGTGATTGGAGGTACCTCATGAAGCTTGAAGCCATACCTAAAGAATTGACGTTAAATTGACGTTGAAATGTTTGGGGCGGCTTGGGACATAATGGGACTTAACGAACAAAACAGGATTTTTGTAATTGACACAAAGGTTCTATTTTATACGCAAAGTGACCTTTTGGGACATCTGGCTTAGAATTTCAAGACACCACATGAGATAACTATTGACAATTTTTAAGGTAAATGCTAATCTTACTAGAGTGGTTTTAATAAGTGTTATCTCTATACGTTAAAACGATTGAACAAATACTACAGTATGTAAGAAGCGATACTATATTGGATAACATGCCGGGGAAAGTAAACTAGCGAATAAGGAGGTGAAGATGAGCAGTAAACGTTTCTCTATTCATTTGATTCGTTTGATTTTGCTGGTATCAATACTATCAGCAACTGGATTCCTTAGAGTTCCGACTGTGTATGCTCTTGAGTGGGATGACGAGAATCGTCCAGCAGTGGGAGTCGCCGGGCTAGGGGACTATAATAAGGATGGCGACTATGATGATCCAGGCGATTTGCCCCGCGTGGTGGTGGATTCAGCAGTTGCATTCTATGATAAGCTTGAATTTGGGTCTGGTGGCTATTGCATCTGGCCGGCCTGGCCTAGTTGCTTCTGTTCGGAGGATGACGACGCCTATGAGGAACATTTTAAGCAATATGGTTGGGGAGGTTTAGATATTTATTGGGTAGACACTGTTGACATTTGCTGGTGGCAAGGGCACTCATCGGTTCAAAATGGCCACGAGGCTCTATCTTTTATTGACACGACGCACGATGATAAATACCTGGAGCATGATGATGCAAGGTGGGGCGACTATGATTTAGAATGGATGTTGATTCACTCATGCGAGATTCTCGCTGACGACAATCTAGATGCATGGGGACAAGTCTTCCATGGTCTTCATCTGCTATGCGGTGCCCAAACCGACATGTATGCCCATAATGATGGAAGTCATGTTGCCAACCGTTACGTAAGTGACGGTTGGTGGGACTACGCATGGACGGTGAAACATGGGTGGTTCTTCGGGGCGGATTGCGGCCAACCTCCTTGGGTAACACTCGCTATATTAGGTGAGAGCCCCGAGTGTGGCGATGATTTTATCTGGAGGCATGGTCCAGTTTGTGATGACCCGCCGGTAGACGGCACTCTCTCTTTTTGGACATATCAATGTTGGTAATGAGGAGGTAGTCAAATGACCAGAAATAAAATAATAGGGATTACTATAGCAGTCCTTCTGATAGCCACGGGAAGCTCTTATTCCCTCTATAGCAACCTCTTGAGCAGCGGTAATGCGGGTTTCAGTGTAAACTTTCCCTATGCTGCTGGACCTTCGGGGAATCCGAGCTTCGAATTAGCCACTGCCGGTCTCCCCTCAAATAATAAGATGATGGTTTACAGGGTAGAAAACCCAGTGGTCACCACTGATTCAGTAAAGGAAATAGGTGGAAAGCTTGGATTCGAGGGTGGCGCCAATTATATCGACGAAGAGACAAAAATCGCTATGCTGGACGAGGAGGCAGAGGAGGTAAGGCAACTTTCAGTTTGGGTCGATTCTGGAGCTGTTGAGTATGCCATTGTGTATCCAGATAAGCTATATCCGCTAGAGCCCCCCAACCTGCCCTCGGAGGAGGAGGCAAGGCAAATTGCCATCGATTTCCTGGATCAGTCAGGATTACTCCCTGCTGATTCCGCAATAGGTGATGATTTAGAAGCTGAGGTATTAGTAGGTGGCACCTATGGTACAAGGGAGAAGGTCCCCGATGAGGTTATGGATGAGGCAGGAGAGATAAAACCAGAGGGGGACGAGGAATACGTTACTCATCTGCTGGTTAGATTCCATCGTCAGATTAATGGGTTTCCAGTCAATGGTGTCGGTAGCAAGTTTGGGGTACGAATTGGCGATAAGGGCGAGGTTGTTGCTATGCTCAAAGTCTGGAGAGAATTGACACCTTATAATGAGGTGGTAATCAACACCCCGGAGCAGGCATATCAAGAACTTACATCTGGTACCGGCTCTTACTATGCACCCCTGGACTGTGAAAAGGTGGTAGTAGAGCAGGTTTATTTGGCATACTGGATGGAACCCTTAGACGAGCACCAGGAGTATGTGGTGCCGGTATATGAGTTCAAGGGTAGGTGCCTAGATAAGGACGGGGAATACCTCAAAGATTTTGTTGGCTGGTGTGAAGCGGTAAAATAGATTTTGGTATTAAGCCTTGCAGAACATCATCACCTTATTCTTGTCAGTGCTTCTATTATGCAGTGTTCCTGTTATCAGTGCCTCCGACTCTTCTGGGCCTGAGATAGAGATAGAGGCTGATTTCATTACTGTCGGTTTCGAAGACCACAGTACTATGCAGTTGACCAAGGGTTTGCCTGAATTCAAGGAAACTAACGATGAAGCTATAAGGATTTATCAGGGTATATGTGATCAGGTAGAGAAATTGTTAGGACTCGAGCATGTAGAGGAGATAAAGTATAACAATAAGTTTGTAGAGATAGAATTCATCGAGCCGGTAATTGTAACCACCTATACCAACAAAGGGGAGGTCTATAAAATACTTGACTCGCCATCTGTGATATTTGTGTTCACTGGAGAATACGCAGGGTTTATCCTTTGTGAAGCTACTACAACAGCAGAGTGGCCGGAGTGGGCTGTGCTAGTCAGCAGGCGGAGTTTCGGCAATTTAGGAAAAATGGTCAATGCGTTACTTAGCTAAACCAACCGAGTTTTAAACTTGCCCTCTGTTGGGACGCTACACATTTAACCAGATTGTGTCTTCCAGATTCACTTCCTAGTTCTCTTCAGTTTCCTTCAGTATTCGGTATAGTATCCAATCGATTTGGTTCTAGATTCTAGTTCTAATGTTGATTCTCAGTTTGAATCACTAGTGTTTTGAGTTGGAACCTAGAACCATAGAACCGCATAACTACCAAGCCATAGATTGGAAAGTGGAAACTGAAACCTGAAACGCGCAGCTAATAAGGTAGAACTGTAGAACTATTACTATGTCATTCCTTGATTCAAGAATTGACGTTATTTTGGCGTTAGATTGTTTGGGATGGGTCGGGACATAATGGGACGCTACGAACAAAACGAGGTTTTAGTAATTGACACAAAAGCTCTATTTTATACGTAAAGTGACCTTTTGGGACATCTGGCTTAGAATTAAGAGTCAGCTGTTTTGATTCTATTGATGCCTCTCCTTGCTCTGTGACAAAACAAAGCTAAAATGTGCCCGTTTATTGTGACCATTCCAGTAGCCTCTGTAAGTCTATCCTTGATTTGGCTAATGACTGCTCCAATTTCGTCAGTTCAATTGGTGCCTCACGGCAAATAGAATCTATTGCTTCTGCCAGAGTAGAGTCATCGGTTAGATGAGTCTCAATGACCCTATTTAGTGCAGTCCCGAGAATATTCAACATATCCGCCTGCTCAGGGTGATCCTCTGCGCTGAATCTGGGTGTATAAACCACTCCCCTATCCTTGGAAAAAGCTGATTTCAACTGATCATCGAATAGTTCACGTACTATATGCTGATCCCTCAATATGTCATTAATCACTTGGCGAAGTGTATCAATAGTGGAATTATGATATCGCGATAGTTCTAAGTACTTGTTAACAATCCCCTGACGATCATCCTCATTTTCTTCCTTTGAAAGATTATCCATCTGAGTCAAGATAGCTGTCTTATGATTTTCGAATAGCTCTATTGGCAAACCAAAATCCTGTTCTCTTTGGCCTGTTAATCTTTTATTCTCTCCGAGGACTATTATATGAAAGAGTTCTCTTAGATAGTCCAAGTACACTAGATTTTGTTCATCCCTCTTGAGGAATTCGAAGAAATCCCTTTTTATTTCTGCCTGTGTGGCTTTGCTCAATACACTCTCACCTACGAGTACTCGAGGCCAAACCGCTTTATCCTCGCTATTTTCGAGACAGTAAGCGTCTATTAAAGCCGGACCAAAAATAATACCTTCGTCATAGTATATGTCCCCGAATACTATCGCACCTCTTAGGAATGCTTGTTGCTCCTTCCAAAGCAAGTACTGATAGTACATTATCCACGTAAAAAGAAAGCTTAACGCATCGTGGGATGTGTAGGGGCCACTGATTATACTAGTGTCTGAAAAAGAGCGGAAGATATATTGACTCGGGTCAACTTGCAGTATAGTTAATTTGGCTTTCTGACTTAATACAGCAGTCTCTTTAGAAAGCCTTAACATATTCGCGATTTTACCGATTAATTCAGGATCTCTGGTGGACTCATCTATGATTCTCTTGAATCCCATAATATCAAGAAATACAAAGACGTTCTTGCTGTACGTAATCTTATTCGTTGGCATTGATGTCAATGATAGCATTAAATCTATGATTCATGTATTGATTTGCCTGACCCAGATTTCGATTGACATTCAATTCGTAGGGTATTAACATCCGCTTGAGGAATATGGTTGGTGGAAACGACTGTGCCGTAGAACCGGGTATTCTCCAATCTTTCGAAGGTGAGGGATATTGGTTTCTGCTTCAAAATGGTCGGAGTTGGAAGCGATGACTATTGCCATAGGTATCAACCTTGGTTTATACGCCATCTTAGCGGCGGACACTAGAACGACGTACTACGGATCTGGTATACCCTTTCATGATGACAACAGTGCGAAAGTCCAAAAGACTACAATGGGGTTAATCACAGGTGCCGGATTCTACCCTCTGCTTGATGGCGTCAAGAAAAAACTGGCGACTGAACAAGTTACTAATACTGAGCGTGTGCTACCTATCATTAAGGGAGAAATCGGAATGATTCGGAATGCTTGGCGAGCATACCCTCAAATAGAATCTTGGATAGAGCAGACAGGCTGGATATTCAGTTACATGACTACATTAAACGATCAGCCTCTTCTAAGACTGGGAGCCTTTCATCCGAGTCTCAACCGAGAGATGTATGCAATCTATGAAGTAGGTAATCCCGCAATAATTTTTCCAGTAGAGTTAGCTGCAGAGGTTGCCGACGGAATTCAAGATTTAGTCCTAAAAGGAATAAACGTGCCAACTGGTGTCGCCGACTTACAATCAAGTATTGAGCAGAACTCTATATTGATTGGCACAGTGGTCAACGAATTGCAGACGTCTTGCCCTTCGATAAGCAAACGCTTCCAAATCGGCATCCATAGTGGCGGTCAAACAGGTATTACTGAGCTTATAGATATTAGAAACGACGGAACATTCAGTTTAAACATCAAGCTGGGTGATCCATCTCTGCATTGACTTCAAGCTTTCATCGTCAATGGGCAGAATCCTCTGCCACCTTTGCTGTCTCTTCAGATGTAGGTACGCCTTCATTTGTTAGTGGCTCCCAGATTCATGGCAAACGGAAATGAGGGTGTATTGTGACCATGCGAACAAGATGGCATCTCCCTGTCCCACGTCGAGGAAACTCACATGAAGCTTGTCGTCG
>CAYOUP010000025.1:0-17461 GCA_964407125.1 uncultured Hyphomicrobiaceae bacterium
CATATGAGCGTGCGGCAGAACCTTGCCTTCGGGCTTGAAAACGCCAGGATGTCGCGCGCCGAGATCAACAGCCGTATCGCCGAGGCCGCGAGAATGCTTGAGATCGCCGACTATCTCGACCGCCGTCCGGGCCAGCTTTCCGGCGGGCAGCGCCAGCGCGTCGCCATCGGCCGCGCCATCGTCCGCAATCCGACCGCCTTCCTGCTCGACGAGCCGCTATCCAACCTTGATGCGGAACTGCGCATCTCCATGCGCGCCGAGATTTCCGCGCTGCACGCCCGGCTCAGGACGACGATGATCTACGTCACCCACGACCAGACCGAAGCGATGACGCTCGCCAACCGTATTGTCGTGCTGCGCGCGGGAAAGATCGAGCAAGTCGGAACGCCGCTCGAACTTTACAACACTCCGGCCAACCGCTTTGTCGCCGGTTTCATAGGCGCGCCGAGCATGAACTTCCTGTCCGGCAGGATCGTTAGCGTCGAGGAGGGCGCAACGGTCATCTCGCTTCTTGACCAGGAAAGGTTGAGCCTCGACCGCAAGGCTGTAGCGGCCAGGCCGGACCAGACCGTCACTGTCGGTATCCGCCCTCAGCACATTCGCCTGGCAGCTGCGGAAGAACCCGGCGTCACAGTCCGGATCGGGCTCGTGGAAGCGCTTGGCTCGGAAACGGTCCTTCATTCGCGGACAGCAACGGGTGAGACACTCCTCGCCGTGCTCTCCGGCCAGCATTCGCTGTCTGGCGGCGAAACGGCACGGCTGGCCTTCGATGCAGCGGACCTGCATCTTTTCGGTGAAGACGGTCTGCGGCTGGCGGGGACTTAAGAGAAAGGCGGGACGACTGTCGATAGTCGCAGCCCGCGACATAGCTTCAGCTTTTGCCATAACTGGCGCGTGCGAGCTCGACCCCGGCGCCGAGAGCCTGCAATTTCCCGACAGCGACATGACGCGGCAGCGGCGCCATTCCGCAATTCGTGCAGGCCTGGATGCGCTCGGCATCGGCATATTTCAAAGCCTCGGCAAAGATGGCCGCCACCTTTTCCGGCGTCTCGATGGACTGGTCCGCGACGTCGATTGCGCCGACGAGGATCGTCTTCTTGTCGAGCAGCCGGATCAGCGAAATCGGCACTTTCGAGCCCTGGCATTCCAGCGAGACCTGCTCGATCTTGCTGTTATTGATGGCCGGGAAGATTTCCTCATATTGCCGCCATTCGGAGCCGAGCGTTTCCTTCCACTTGATGTTGGCCTCGATGCCGTAGCCATAACAAATGTGAACCGCCGTCGCGCAACTCAGCCCATCCGCTGCTGCTTCGAGCGCGGCGATGCCCCACTCCTTGACGTCATTCATGAAGACGTTGAAGGCCGGTTCGTCGAACTGGATCACATCCACGCCCAGAGCGTCGAGTTCGCGCGCTTCCTCGTTCAGCACTTTTGCGAAGGCCATTGCCATGTCCGCGCGGCGGCCGTAATGCCCGTCGGCGATCGTATCGCAGATTGTCATCGGGCCGGGGAGCGTGAATTTGAGCTTCCGTTTCGTGTGCGCCCGCGTGTAGCGGACATCGTCCACGTGGATCGGCCTGGTACGCCGGATCGGTCCGGTCACGGTGGGCACATCGGCTTCATAGCGATTGTCGCGAATGCCCATCTTTGTCTTCTTGTTCCAATCGATACCGTCAATGTGTTCAAGAAAACCATGCACGAAGTGAATTCGGAATTGCTCCCCATCCGACACGATGTCGATCCCGGCATCCTCCTGTTCCTTGAGCCAGATGAGGGCGGCATCCTGTTTGGCCTGAACCAATTCGGCTCCGCTCATGCGCCATCCGGCCCAGAGTTTTTCCGGCTCCGCCAGCCAGGACGGTTTCGGCAGGCTGCCTGCAACCGTGGCCGGAAAGAGTTTATTGGCCGCCATTGGATATCCTCCCGGGATTATCTGCTTATGATTTGATCGTGGCGGGCTACAAAAACACGCCACCCCTGAAGTTCATGGTATGACAGTTGGGTGGAACTTTGGAGGCCAG
Organism: uncultured Hyphomicrobiaceae bacterium; assembly: GCA_964407125.1. GTDB lineage: Bacteria > Pseudomonadota > Alphaproteobacteria > Rhizobiales > Rhodomicrobiaceae > JAHQVI01. The sequence continues at coordinate 2,022 of CAYOUP010000025.1, forward strand.
CCTTACAATTTGCGTAAAAAAATCCATTCGCACCTCGACAAAAGATCCCGGCGCAAGCATCGAAACAATCATGGGCGGCTTTGAAGCGCTTCGGGCTTACACCGCAAGTAAACGTAAGATTTCGTTATCTTTTGCTCACTTCCCCCGTCAGGCGGTATATAAAAAACGTTATGGCAAAGCCGTAATAAATCATTTGAATGGTATGCCATCCGACGCATAGGGTTGCATATGAAAACAACACTTTTGAAACGAGACTAGAGGAAATGCCCTTCGTCAAAGCGCAGTGGCCGCGCAAGCTCAGGTCACAGGAATGGTACGGCGGTAAGTCGCGCGACCACATCTATCATCGCTCATGGATGAAGAATCAGGGTTTGCCCGCCGATTTGTTCGATGGGCGCCCGGTGATCGGCATCTGCAACACCTGGTCCGAGCTGACGCCATGCAATGCGCATCTGCGCGATTTGGCGCAGCGCGTGAAACACGGCATTTACGAGGCTGGCGGTCTGCCGGTCGAGTTTCCGGTTTTCTCGACAGGTGAAAGCTCGCTCCGCCCGACAGCCATGATGTATCGCAATCTCGCTTCGATGGATGTCGAGGAGGCTTTGCGCGCCAATCCGCTTGACGGCGTCGTGCTCATGGTCGGCTGTGACAAGACGACCCCGGCTTTGCTGATGGGCGCGGCCAGTGTCGATATCCCGGCCATTATCGTGACCGGCGGACCAATGCTGAATGGCTGGTTTCGTGGCGAACGCGTCGGCTCCGGCACCGCGCTGTGGCAGATGTCGGAAGACATCAAGGCCGGAAAGATGACTCAGGAGGATTTTCTTGAGGCCGAGCAGGCCATGTCGCGCAGCCCCGGTTCATGCAACACGATGGGCACCGCCTCGACAATGGCCTCGATGGCGGAGGCGCTGGGCATGGCGCTGTCGGGTAATGCAGCGATTCCGGCCGTGGACAGCCGCCGCCGCGTCATGGCGCATCTCACGGGGCGCCGTATCGTCGATATGGTGAAGGATGATCTGAAGCCGTCGGATGTTCTGACCAAGCGTGCTTTCGAGAACGCCATTCGCGTCAATGGCGCGATCGGCGGTTCGACCAATGCTGTGATCCATCTGCTCGCGATTGCGGGCCGTATCGGCGTCGATCTGACGCTCGATGATTGGGACCGGCTCGGCCGCGATATTCCGACCATCGTCAATCTGATGCCCTCCGGCAAATATCTGATGGAAGAGTTTTTCTATGCCGGCGGCCTTCCTGTCGTTATGAAGGCGTTGCTCGATGCGGGCAAGATCGACGGCGGCGCGCTGACAGTCTCCGGCAGAACGATGGCCGAGGAAATCGAGGGCGTCAAAAACTGGAATGAAGACGTCATAAGGCCGTTCGACAAGGCGCTGACGCAGCATGGCGGCATTGCGGTTCTTCGCGGCAATCTTGCCCCGAAAGGCGCGGTCCTGAAACCGTCAGCCGCCAGCCCGAATCTCCTGAACCATCGCGGCAGGGCGGTCGTCTTCGAGGACATCGACGATTACAAGGCAAAGATCAATAACGAGGATCTCGACATCGACGAGACCTGCATCATGGTGATGAAGAATTGCGGTCCCAAAGGCTATCCCGGCATGGCTGAGGTCGGCAATATGGGCCTGCCGCCCAAGGTGCTCCGCAAGGGCATTACCGATATGGTTCGCATTTCCGATGCCCGCATGTCGGGAACCGCTTACGGGACGGTCGTTCTGCACACCTCGCCGGAAGCGGCCGTTGGCGGTCCGCTCGCCATCGTACAGAATGGCGACATGATCGAGCTGGACGTGCCGAACCGGCGTCTGCATCTCGACGTGCCGGAGGCGGAAATCGAGCGCAGGCTGGCCGTCTGGAAAGCGCCGGTTGACGTGCCGGAAAGCGGTTATGCGCGGCTGTTCCACATCCATGTCGAGGGCGCCGATACGGGCGCGGATTTCGACATATTGCGCGGCGGGCGCGGAAAGGCGGTAGGTCGTGACTCACACTGACAAGGTTCCGGTCGCACTGGTCGGCATCGGCAAGATTGCACGCGACCAGCACATTCCCAGCATCGCCCGCAGCGAGACATTCACGCTCGCGGCTTCCGTCAGCCGGAATGCGTCGGTCGATGGCGTGGAGAATTACACGGCCATCGAGGAGATGCTTGCGGCGCGTCCCGACATTCCCGTTGTGTCTCTCGCGATCCCGCCGCAACCACGTTTCAAGATTGCGCTGGCGGCGCTGATGGCGGACCGGCATCTCATTCTGGAAAAGCCCCCCGGCGCGACGGTTTCCGAGGTTGATACTCTGGCCAAGGTCGCTCAGGAGCGCGGCAAGCTACTCTTCGCCACGTGGCATTCGCGTTTTGCAGCCGGTGTCGAGCCCGCGCGGCAATGGCTGTCGGAGCGGCAGATCCGGCGCGTTCATATCACTTGGCGGGAAGATGTCCGCCGCTGGCATCCGGGGCAGGCGTGGGTCTGGGAGCCCGGCGGGTTCGGCGTATTCGATCCAGGCATCAACGCGCTTTCGATCCTGACCGAAATCCTGCCCAACCCAGTGCATCTTACGAGCGCCGAGCTGGATGTGCCTTCAAACTGCCAGACGCCGATCGCCGCGCGGTTGATCTTTACCGATGGGGCGGACGCTCAGGTCACGGCGGATTTCGACTGGCGTCAGACCGGCCCGCAAACCTGGGAGATCGATGTTGAGACCAGTGATGGCCGTCTGAAGTTGACCGATGGCGGTGCAAATATCGCGATCAACGGTGAAGCGGTCAGCATTCCCGAGCAGTCGGAATATGATGCAATCTACGCCCGGTTCGCGGAGCTTCTGAAGCGCAATGAAAGCGATGTCGATCTTGCGCCGTTCAAGCACGTCGCCGACGCCTTCATGCTCGGACGCCGGATCGAAACGGATGCGTTTATCGAGTAGCGTGGCAGATTTTGCTAGCGTGTATTGACGTCGATTTACCTCTCCGAACGGGAGAGGGAGCTTCTTTCAAAGAATAACGCGATGCTCGGGCCGCCCCGGCGCGACATCGCGTACAAGGAACGTGTTCCCAGCGGCAGGTTGATCTGCAAGCTGAGCATCGCTGAGTTCCTGGCGAGCGCTGGTAACGTAAAGATCCCGCAAAGTCTCGCCACCGAATGCGGGGCAGGTCATTTGGGTCGCTGGAAAGGCGAGCGACTGGACGACCTTGCCATCAGGCGAATAACAGGTGACGTGGCCGCTGCCATATTCGGCGTTCCAGAGCCGCCCATCCGCATCGGCCACCGAACCGTCCGGCGAAATGCCGCGCGCCGCGCAGTCGATGAAATCTTCCGGATCGCCCTCGGGCCAGCCATTCGCCTGTTCCAGTTTCTGACGGTAGATCATGCCGATCGCAGTATCCGTGAAATAGGCATACAGCCCGTCCGGCGAAAAGCAGATCGAATTCGGGATCGAGATTTTCGGATAGAGCAGGCGCAATTCCCCCTTGTAATAGCGGTAGATCGCGCCTGCCTCATGCTCAGCCTGCAAGCCCATCGTGCCGATCCAGAAACCGCCGAACGGATCGGCGCGCCCGTCATTGGAGCGTGTCCCTGGATTGTCGGCTTCAAGCGGGCAGACAGGATCACGCCGCCCGCTTTCAAGATTGACTTGAAACAGTGAAGTCTGATCGGCAATCAGCAGCGTATCCCGGTCGATCCAGCCTGCCGCGCTGGCATAGGCATCGAAGTCCCAGCTTTTGCGGCCTTCGGATGTCCGCGTGTAAAGCTTGCGCCCCTTTATGTCGAACCAGAAGAACTGGTTCCGCTCCGGGTGCCAGAGCGGACCCTCGCCAAGTTCGCAGGCCGTATCGTCGAAAATTTCCGGCGTCATTCGCTGCCCGCCTTTCCGATTACTGAAGATCTTCCGGCAAAATTGCTTCCGGCATGTTCTGATAGCAGACCGGACGCAGGAAGCGGCGGATCGACAGCGTACCGACCGAAGTCGCACCGAAATTGGTGGACGCCGGATAGGGACCGCCATGCACCATTGAGTCACAGACCTCGACGCCGGTCGGGAAGCCATTCGCCAGCAACCGGCCTGCCTTGCGTTCGATAATCGGCATCAGCCTCGATGCAAGCGTCGTGTCGCCAGCATCCATATGCAGCGTAACCGTAAGCTGACCGACGATGCTATGGGCGACGGCGGTCATTTCGTCCTCATTCTCGACCGTGATGACGATGCCGAGCGGACCGAACACTTCCTCGCCGAGTTCCTCGTTCGCCAGCCATGCCTTGCCGGTGGACTGGAACAGGTAGGGCGTCGCGTTGCGCAGATCGCAGGTCGATGTCAGTACCTCCTGAACGCCTGCAACGCTGCGGACACGGTCACGGCCCGAGCGATAGGCGTCTGCAATGCCGTCCGTCAGCATGGGCTGCGGGCCAACCTCGCCAAGTGCCACTTTTGCTGCCGCAATGAAGGCATCGGCTTCGCTGCCTGCCATCACGAATGCGATGCCGGGATTGGTGCAGAACTGCCCGGCGCCCATCGTCAGCGATCCGACCCAGCCTTTCGCGATAGCCTCACCGCGCGCCGAAACGGCATTCGGCAGCAGGAACATCGGATTGACCGAACCAAGCTCGCCGAAAAACGGGATCGGATCTGGACGCTGGGCGCAAAGATTGAACAGCGCACGGCCGCCACCGAGCGACCCGGTGAAGCCCACCGCACGGATCAGCGGGTGTTGCACAAGTGATTGCCCGACATCGCGTCTGCCGCCCTGCACCTGGCTGAAAACGCCCGGATGAATGCTGCTTTTCTTGATTGCGGCGTCGATCGCCTGCGCGACGATATCGGAGACACCAGGATGTGCCGAATGGCCTTTCACGACCACCGGACAGCCAGCGGCCAAAGCCGCCGCCGTATCGCCGCCAGCCGTGGAGAAGGCGAGCGGGAAGTTCGAGGCGCCGAACACAGCGACTGGGCCAATCGGGCGCTGGACCATTTTCAGGTCCGGGCGCGGCAACGGCTCGCGATCAGGCAGCGCCTTGTCGTGGCGGCGATCGAGATAATCGCCCTTCTCGATATGATCAGCAAACAGACGGAGCTGGCCGACCGTTCGCCCGCGTTCGCCATTCAGCCGCATCGCGGGCAAGCCGGTTTCGCGCGTGCCCATTGCGGTGATGTCCTCGCCGCGTGCGTCGATTTCGTCGGCGATATTGCGCAGGAAAGCCGCACGGCTGGCCCGCGTCGAATAGCCATAGCTCCAGAATGCTTCTTCCGCGCCGCGCGCCGCCTTGTCCACGATCTCGGGCGTACCGGTGGCAAAGGTTGAGACTTCGCCTTCGACCGGCGCATTCTGGAAAGTCTCGTTTCCGCCAACCCATTCACCCGCGATCAGATGTTTTCCGATAATCATACCTGTTGCGTTCCTTTATATTCGAATTGGAGTGCCTGGACCTATAGCGCCCGTACCTTGACGGGATCGTCCTTGCCGCTGCGGCCCCAGCGATGCGTATTTCTCAATGGCAGCCCAAAATCCGGCGCTTCGATCTCCCACATATCACCATCCTGGACCTTGATACCATCGCTGAATGACAATGTCGCCGTCCCGAACATATGAACATGCACATCACCCGGCTGGCAAAACAGATTGTACTTGAAGTGATGGTGTTCAAGATTGGCGATCGTATGAGACATGTTCTGCTCGCCGGAGAGAAACGGTTTTTCCCATATCGTTTTGCCATTACGAATGATACGGGATGTACCCTGAATATCCTTGGGCAGATTGCCCACGCGGATTTCCGGTCCGATGCTCGTCATGCGCAGCTTGGAATGCGCCAGATAGAGATAGTTGACGCGCTCCGTAACGTGGTCCGAAAATTCGTTGGAAAGCGCGAAGCCAATGCGGACCGGCGTGCCGTCATCGGCGATGATGTAGATACCTGCAACCTCGGGTTCCTCGCCGCCATCTTCGGCAAAGGCCGGGCTTATCAGTTCGCCGCCCGGCTCGGCGAGGATATTGCCGTTGCCCTTGTAGAACCATTCCGGCTGCACGCCGATTTGACCCGGCGCGGGGCGTCCGCCCATAACGCCCATATTGAACATCTTCATCGAGTCCGTGAGACTGTCGTCATCTTCCGCAGCCGCTGCCTTTGCATGCATGGCATTGCGTGTCGCGGCGGAGCCGAGATGGGTCAAACCGGTTCCGGTCACATAGAGATGCGCGAGGTCCGGCGGTGTGATCGGTGTGGCGAAGCGGTTTTCGGCGGCAACCTTTTCAATATCGACCGGCTCGCCGGTTCCCGCCGTCGCGATCGCTTCGGCCAGCGACTGGCCGGAGCGGATGGCCCCAAGAGCCAGCTCGTAAAGCGACTTCGCGCTGGGCACAGTATGCGCCGCGCCGCCATTGCGCACGACAACCTTGATATTTCCGTTTCCATCCCTGATCTGTGAAATCAGCATGATTTTACCCCTGATCTTTGTTGATTACCGGCTCAAGTGGACTGACACATTCACATGGTTCATATGTCAGTCCACCAACCTTTTGTTTTGCATCAATTTTACCAAACTTCGGCTCAAGCCTCCGTTTGGATCGATGCACAAGCTTCGGGTCGTTCCTGGCATTATCGTCGATTTTGGGATTTCGCCATATCTCTCAGCTTGATTAATATCCGGAATGATAAAATCATATAATAATACCAAATGCACCAACCCCGACAAAATGAACTGATGCCGGTTTACCGGAGGTTTTGAAGTTCAAGTCAGGCCGCCCTGGCAAGTTCTCCTCATGAGCCTGCCTCTGAGTAACGACACGCTTGCGCCGGTGCCTGGGCAGGTGCGGGGCCTATCCTAACCTCCCCTCGGAAAGAAAAAATACCTGCTCTGCCGAATAAGACACGCCTCTGCCGTGTTATTGCCGCTAAAGGTCTGATAATGCCAATAAGGTTCTGTTTCTTATGGCTTTCTCCAACTCTCTGCGCATGTTCGTGTGGAGGGTAATGCGAGCCCCATCTGCTGCCACGGAATGTGTAAATCAGGAGTCCCGCGTGTCGTCCGACGCAGTTGCCCGTAACGCTTTTACCCATGGCCCGCTTGGCGCCATCTTCGCAAGGACTGCGCTTCCCATCATCCTCGTGATGAGCATGCACGGACTGCTTACCGTCGTCGATGCCATCTTCCTCGGCGTCTTCGTTGGCCCCGATGCGCTCGGCGCCGTCACCCTGATGTTTCCGGTCTATATGCTGATGGTTGCCCTGACATCCCTTGTCACAAGCGGCATGTCCAGCCTTATTGCGCGGCATCTCGGCGGCGGCAGGTTCGATGAAGCGCGTGCCATATTTACAGGTGCGCACGGGCTGGCGCTCGTTATCAGCAGCGGTCTTATTTTAATGTTTCTCACATTCGGTCGCCAATTGACGCTGCTCGCGGCCGGAGGCTCGGCGCCGCTTGCTGAAATGGGCCATACATTTCTCTCCATTACCGTCCTTTTTTCGCCAATTGTCTTTTTACTGTCGGTTAATTCCGATGCGCTGCGCAGTGAAGGCCGGATTGGTTTCATGGCGTCGATGAGCCTTTTGGTCTCGCTTGCCAATATCGTTTTCAATTATGTTCTGATCGCACTCATCGGGCTAGGTGTCGCGGGCTCTGCTTATGGCACGGTTATGGCGAATGCTCTGGCCTTCGCCATCATCCTTGCCTTTCGCCTGCGTGGCCGGACGGAACTCAGGCTGAGCGCCGTCCTGCGATACAGCCCGACGAGCGGGTGGCGCCAAATCCTCGCACTTGGCGCACCGCAGAGCCTGAACTTCATCGGTATTGCGCTGATCTCCGCCGCCATCATCGCTGCGTTGCAGATAGAAGCGGGCAATAGTTACGATGCAACGGTTTCCGCCTACGGTATCATCACCCGCATCATGACCTTCGTCTTCCTGCCACTGCTGGGATTTTCCCACGCGTTGCAGGCAATCGTCGGCAACAATTATGGAGCGAATCTCTGGCGTCGGTCGGATGAAGCCTTGCGGCTGGGCGTGAGCATCGCGCTTATTTATTGTCTCGCCGTGGAAATCATTCTCACCGGATTCGCCCATCCGGTGGCCCTTCTCTTCGTCAACGAGGGTAAAGTCGCTGGCGAGGTCGCGCGGATCATGCCGGTGATGCTTGCCATGTTCTTTGCCGCCGGACCTTTGGTGATGATCGCGACCTATTTCCAGGCGATCGGCGATGCCGGGCGAGCGGCGGTGCTCGGGCTCGCGAAACCCTATGCCTTCGCGACCCCGCTCATCTTCCTGCTTCCATTCGCCTATGGCGAACAGGGAATCTGGTTCGCCGGTCCTGCCTCGGAAATCCTGCTGCTATGCCTGACGGCAATCATTCTGATGGGCTCGGCGCGGGACAATAAGCTCAAATGGGGGCTGTTCAAGATGACAGGTCAGATGGAGATGGCGGGATAAATGGCTTCGCGGCCGTCCCTGCCAATCGTTGTGAGTTTGCTCTGCAAGAGGAAGCTCTTATGTACCAAACGTCACCGTCTCTCGGGTTCGAGCAAACATCCGGGCTATGACAGGTGAAATGGTGAAATGAAGGGTTTCGCTTGCGCTGGACGCACGCTTACCTCTCCCAGCTCGCGAACCTTTACGGTGAGCGACAAGCGCTCACCTTGGGGAGAGGGAGACGAAGCGTGATTCCGTTTCAGTTCATCCGGATAGATCAAACGACATTCAATTGGACACGACTGAACGTGGCAAAGCTGATCTCCATCAAAAGATGAGCGCAGCTGTCCGCGTTCACTTTAACTTGCCTTCCGCCGCCAGACCGACCGACGACAATCGATGGTATTTATATCCGCCAAATTTCTCGGCGATCAGGAATTCGGGCTCCGACCACCTATAGTAGCCCGTCCTGCTGCAACGGATTTCGCGGCTCTCGCATGATGAGGGGCAGCCGTCGAACTCGTCATCAAATCGGGAGTTCAGGTTGCAGATCTTGCGGCAGATGTAGCGCTGCCTGTAGCAGAATTCCGCCACGTCCCTTTCCAGCGCATCGTCAGAAGATGAACGGTCGTCCGGATAGCTCTGACGCGGCGACGCAAGGTCGGCAGCGAGCAGCGGTGCGCTTGCTCCTGCGAAGATGAACGCCAAAAACAGATAGCAAAATAATAAGTTAGCCCAGCGCATCTCCGTCCCCCGTCAAAACCCCGTTTTCAGTCTGACGCCCTCATTAACAAAATTTCGTGCCCTTACTGTGTTGTCAGATAGGCATTTTCGACGCATTCAGGGCCGAAATCTGGCGCGATCCGCACGCGGCCGGGCCCGTGCAGGCCCTCTTTGCTGTTCGGGACGCACAACGCATGGCCAAAAGGATGCAGATAAATGTCGAGCCAGGCTTTACTGACATCGATTCCGGCATAAACTGCGGTTTCGGCTTTTGCTTTGGACATCTTGCCTTCGGAACCAGCTCCCTTTCACCTGTTCAGGACAAGCGCGAAGGACCGGTGCAAATCTCCACCGGTTCGCGCCTACCCGAACATGCAAGGGGTACCCGCTTCAACAAAGGATATAATATGAAGAGTTTCCATCGCGGGCCCTACCTGGGAGGAAGTTTTCGACCATGACCACGATCACCAGCTTGCGCACGATCGATGTGCGCTTCCCGACCTCGGATAATCTCGACGGTTCGGATGCGATGAATCCCGATCCGGATTATTCGGCGGCCTATGTCATCCTCGAAACCGATACCGGCCATGAGGGGCACGGCCTGACCTTCACCATCGGGCGGGGAAATGAGATCTGCTGCGCGGCGATTGAGGCCATGCGCCATCTTGTCGTCGGTCTCGATATGGACTGGGTGGCCGAGGATATGGGCCGCTTCTGGCGGCACATCACCTCCGACAGCCAGTTGCGCTGGATCGGTCCCGACAAGGGCGCGATCCATCTGGCGACCGGCGCCGTGGTCAATGCGGTCTGGGACCTGTGGGGCAAGATCGAGGGCAAGCCGGTCTGGCGGCTGGTCGCGGATATGAGCCCCGAAGAACTCGTGCGCTGCATCGACTTCCGCTATATCACCGACTGCATCACGCCGGATGAGGCGCTTGCCTTCCTCCGTGAGCGCGCGCAAGGCAAAGACGAGCGCATGGCCACGCTGATGCGCGAAGGTTATCCTTGCTACACGACTTCGGCCGGCTGGCTTGGCTATAGCGATGACAAATTACGGAGCCTGTGCCGCGAAGCCGTGGATGCCGGGTTCAACCACATCAAGATGAAGGTCGGCCGCGATCTTCAGGACGATATCCGCCGTCTGACAATCGCGCGCGAAACGGTCGGCCCCGACGTCAATCTGATGATCGACGCCAATCAGGTCTGGGAAGTGGACGAGGCGATTGGCTGGGTGAAACAACTCGCCTTTGCCAAGCCGTGGTTCATCGAGGAACCCACCAGCCCTGACGATATCGAAGGCCACCGCAAGATTCGCGAGGCCATAGCGCCGATCCAGGTGGCGACCGGCGAAATGTGCCAGAACCGGATTATCTTTAAACAGATGATCATGCGCGGCGCGGTCGATGTCGTGCAGATCGATTCCTGCCGTCTCGGCGGCGTCAACGAAATTTTGGCCGTTATGCTGATGGCCGCAAAATACGGGCTGAAAGTCTGCCCGCATGCCGGCGGCGTGGGCCTATGCGAATATGTGCAGCATCTCTCGATGATCGACTATCTCTGCATCGCGGGCACGCGCGAAGGCCGGGTCATCGAATATGTCGATCATCTGCATGAGCATTTCGTCGATCCATGTATAATCCGCGGAGCGGCTTACATGCCGCCCACCGCGCCGGGATATTCGATTACGATGAAACCTGCTTCACTGGAAGCTTACAGGCATCGGCCTGAGCTATAAGGAGTACGCCCATGAAAGCTTCTGACAGGGTTGCCTTACGCGCCAATATGGCGCAGCCGGTCGAACTGACCCGTATGGGTTTCGGCGGCGCGCCGCTCGGCAATCTCTACAGGCGGATTGAGGAAAGCGATGCACAGGCGGCCCTTCAGGCGGCTTTTGACAATGGCATGCGCTATTTCGACACCGCGCCGCAATATGGTCTCGGCATTTCCGAGCGGCGCTTCGGCGAGGCGATTGCCCGTTTCGGCCGCGAAAACATCACCATATCGACCAAGGTCGGCCGGCTGCTGGAAGACTGCGCGCCCGATGAGGTAACGCCTGAAGCCTTTGTCGATGTGCCGCAGAAACGTATCGTTTACGACTACACCTATGACGGCGTGATGCGCAGCCATGAGGCCAGCCTTGAGCGGCTCGGCGTCGAGAGCGTCGACATCCTTCTGGTGCATGATGTCGATGTGTTCAGCCATGGCAGCCAGGAGGTGAGCGACGCCAAGGTGCGCGAGCTGTTCGATGGCGGCGGTTATCGCGCGCTGAACGAACTCAAGGACGCCGGACGCATCAAGGCGATCGGCGCGGGTGTCAATGAGTGGCAAGTCTGCGAGAGGCTGCTCGGCCTCGGCGATTTCGACTGCTTCCTGCTGGCGGGCCGCTATACGCTGCTGGAGCAGGAATCGCTCGACAGCTTCCTGCCGCTCTGCGTGAAGCGTGATGTCGGCATCATCCTTGGCGGCCCCTATAATTCCGGTATCCTCGCCACCGGCGCGGTCGATGGCGCACGCTATAATTATGTCCCCGCGCCGCAGCCTATACTGGAGCGTGTGCGGAAGATCGAGGAAGTCTGCGCGTCTCACGGCGTAAAGCTGATCGAAGCCGCGTTACAATTCGTTATGGGCCATCCCGCTATCAGGACGGTCATTCCCGGTGCTGTGAACGCTGCGGAAGTGGAGACGAATGTGGCGCTGTTCTCGCGTAAGCTGCCTGCGAGCCTATGGGCCGATCTGAAGAGCGCAGGGCTTCTCCGGCCCGATGCGCCTGTTCCGCAGGAGGATAACTGATGCTGCGCGGTATAGACCCGATCCTGTCTCCCGACCTTCTTCGCATATTGCGGGCCATGGGGCATGGTGACGAGATCGTCATCGCCGACGCCAATTTCCCCGGCGAGTCCAGCGCCCTTGAGCTGGTACGCCTCGATGGAATCGACGCGGTGCGGACGCTGCGGGCGGTTCTGAGCGTGATGCCGCTGGACACATTCGTCGATGATCCGGCCATCAGCATGCAGATGGTCGATGACCCCGAAGGCGTTCCGCCCGTCGTCGCGGAGTTTCAGACCATCATCGACACGGTCGCCGACAATCCGGCAAAGATCAGGCCGCTTGAGCGTTTCGCCTTCTACGAAAGGGCACAAGACGCGTTCGCCATAATCCAGACGGGCGAACGACGCCTCTACGGCAATCTCATCGTCAAGAAAGGCGTCATTCAGCCGGAAGGCGGCTGAGCATTCGCTAACTCAAACCGGCGTTAACCGCCGCTCATCGCCGTCAGGATCGTAACCTGCATATCCGGCTTGAGCGGCGTATCCAGCTTCGCGCGGCGGCCTTCAACGAAGATATTGAGGTTCTTTCTGATCGACGGACTCGAATCGCAAAGCCTGTCCTTCATGCCCGGCCAGCGGCGATCCAGCTCGTCGATCATGCTGCGCACGCAGTCCGCTTCCATCTCGACCTTGTCAACCGCGCCCGGAAAGAGCCGCACCAGCGGTGCGGGCAGCGACACGATCACGCGAACGGGGGCGCTGCGATCAGTCTCCTGTTGCTGCATCGGTCGCCTCCCGTTTCCTCAGCCTTCGGAAACCAGCGTTTCGACGGAAAGGATCGTCGGCAAATGCTGCGCGACGGTTTGCCAGCTCTCGCCTTCGTCATTGCTGGCATAGAGTTCGCCAGAGCTGGTGCCGAAATAGATGCCTGCCGTGTCGAGCGTATCGGTTGCCATCGCCTGACGCAGGACGCCGAAGAATGCGTTCTCCTGCGGAAGGCCGTTGCGGAGCGCCTCCCAGCTTCTGCCCGCATCACGCGTGCGATATACGGCGGCTTTGCCCTCCGGCATGAAGCGTCCCACGGAATCGCCATTCAGCGGAAGCAGAAAGAGCGTGTCCGGATCGGCCGGATGCGCCGCCGACGGGAAACCGAATGTCGATGGCAGACCGGCTTCGATGCTTTCCCATGTCTGGCCGCCATCGTCGCTGCGATACATGCCGCAATGGTTCTGCTGGTAAAGGCGATCGGGATTGCCTGCTGCCATCGTGATGCTGTGCACGCATTGGCCATATTCGGGATATCTGTCCTCTTCAGGCGCATAATCCTGGCGCGTGCCCTTGTTGCGAGGGTTCCAGTTTTCGCCACCATCCTCGGTGTAAAAGACGCCGCCCGTCGAAATCCCGACCCAGAGTTTGCGTTCGTCATCGGGATGACGCTGGATCGCGTGAAGGATCAGACCGCCACCGCCTGGCTGCCATTTGGGGCGTGAGGGATGATTCCGTAGACCCTCGACATGCTGCCACGTCTGGCCCGCGTCCTCGCTGACGAAAAGACCGGCCGGTTCAACGCCTGCATAAAGATGGCCGTCACGCGCGGACAGGCTCCAGACTGCCTTGATCGGCGTTTCGCCTTCCTCATATTTCAGCCCTTCGCTCGAATGCGTCCAGCTCTTGCCGAGATCGTCCGATTTCCAGACGGCGGGCCCGAACCATTCATTGCCGCCGCCGCCATAAATGACGCCGGTGTCCTGATCCGCGACGACATGATTGAGCGGCCATGTCTCGCAATAGGGGCCACGCAAGGTCCAGTCGTTCCGCTCCGGATTACCGTCGAAAATGAACGCGCCCTTTTTCGTGCCGACAAGAATATGAACCTGTTTCGCCATCCGAGACCTCCAGATTATCCTTATAATTAGACGTAAAATTCGATTTGAGCGCTGAAGCTGAACCCAGCTTATGGCAAAAGTTAGGTAATTGGCTAATCTTTATTTTCACCAGCAGCACTGTCAGTATCTGCCGTGATTGCATCAGCGCCAGCCCCGGTGAACCATGCCAACTTGTCACGCAGCGTCACCACCGTACCGATGACGATGATGGCCGGGCCTAGAAGCCCCGCATCCTCAACGCGCTTCGCTATATTCGCCATCGTTCCGCTGACGACGCGCTGCCGCCGCCGCGTTCCGTTATCAATCACGGCAACAGGTATCTCCGGCGACATTCCATGCTTCAGGAAAGAAGCCGTCAGCATGCCGATCATCCCGAGCCCCATATAGATGGCGATGGTCTGGTTCGGCTGGATCAGGGCGTCCCAGTTCAGATCGACCTCGCCATCCTTGGCGTGGCCGGTGACGAAGATACAGGTTTGCGCATGGTCGCGGTGTGTCAGCGGAATACCGGCATAGGCGGCGCAACCGGCCGCGGCGGTGATGCCAGGCACGACCTGAAACGGGATGCCGTGGCGGGCGATCTCCTCGATCTCCTCGCCGCCACGCCCGAATATGAACGGATCGCCCCCCTTGAGGCGCAGAACGCGCTTGCCTTCCAGCGCCAGCGTCGCGAGTAGGCGGCTGATATCCTCCTGCCCCATCGTGTGCTCGTTCTTCTTCTTGCCGACATAGATGCGCTCGGCATCGCGCCGGACCAGCGACAGGATGCGCGGGCCGATCAGGCGGTCATAAAGAACGACGTCTGCCCGTTGCATCAGCCTCAGTGCACGGAAGGTGAGCAGATCGGGATCACCCGGCCCGGTGCCGACCAGATAAACTTCACCGACAGGCTTGCCGCCACCCGCGCTGAAGGCGTCGAGCTTTTCACGGAGCGCAGTTTCCGCGCCCGCCATGTCGCCCGTCATGACGCGCTCACCAACCACGCTTTCGGTCACATCCTCCCAGAAACGGCGACGTTGTGTGCCGTCTGCGATGCGTTCGGTGACCTCGTCGCGGAAGCGCGCGAGAAAACGGGACAGCTCGCCGAAGGTCGCCGGGATCGTGCTTTCAAGCTCCGCCTTGATCGTCCGCGCGAGGATCGGGGACGCGCCGGACGAGGCGATTGCTGCGACGAGCGGCGTGCGGTCGAGAATGGCGGGCGTGATGAAATCGCACAGCTCCATCGTGTCGGCGACATTGACGAGAACTCCGGCGGCGCGGGCGAGATCATGCAGGCGCTTGTCATTCTCGAAATTCTCTTCAGCGCCATAGGCAAGGATCGCGCCTTCGAGATCGCTTGCCTCGGCCGGGCGTTGAAACAGGATGACATCGGGATTGGAGAGAAACGGCTCCAGTTCTTCCGAGCGTTCGATGGCGAAAATCTTCACCCGCGCGCCTGCGCTCAATGCCCGTTCGACGCGCCGCGCCGCTAGCGTGCCGCCGCCACTAACGACAACGGTCTTGCCGCGTATATCAAGAAAGATCGGGAGATGGTCCAAAAGTCATGCGCTCCGGAGCGCTGCATCTATCTACATATTAAATAGATTCAGTACCCGTCAGCCACGCAAATGCAAGGGAAAGCTTTCTAGTGGTTCGACCGAAACATTTGCACGCCTCAGCAGCAACCA
>CAYOUP010000026.1:0-16850 GCA_964407125.1 uncultured Hyphomicrobiaceae bacterium
TGACGCTGACCGCCGGAAAGCTGGCGCGGATAACGGTCGAGAAGCGGGGAAAGACCGAGAATGTCGGCAGCTTCATTCACCCGGTGCTCGATTTCACCCTTGTCCACATTCCGGAGCTTGAGACTGAAGGCCATATTGTCGAAGACCTTCATATGCGGATAGAGCGCATAGTTCTGGAACACCATTGCTATGTCGCGTTCTTTGGGAGGAACCCTGTTGACCACGCGATCCGCGATCCGTATCTCGCCGGACGTAATGGACTCCAGCCCCGCGACCATCCGCAAAAGTGTTGATTTACCGCAACCGGAGGGACCAACCAGGATGACGAATTCCCCGTCACCTATACCGACATTGACACCATGAATGACTTCGACCGCGCCAAATGATTTTCGAACATTGCCGATCGTGACCGAAGCCATGGCTTGACCGTCTCCCTGTATTCCGGGTCTATTGCTCTTTAGAATAAACATTATCGGCAAAACACGCCGGGTCAATCAACAAATTAATGCATACCTAAATTTCAGCAAGGGACAGAACGACATATGAAGCCTGGAATTTTGCAGATAGCGCCTATGATGGAGCACGTTGAGACAGCTCTCAATAATGCATACACAGTCTTCAGATATTGGGAAGCAGCTGACAAGGATGCCCTGATTTCCGCCAACGCTGCGAATATCAGAGGGGTCGCCACGAGCGGCCATCATGGCTGTCCGGAGGCGCTGATGGCCAAACTGCCCAATCTGGAGATCATCGCCAGCTACGGTGTTGGATATGATGCGATCGACGTCGCCGCCTGCAAGGCTGCGGGGGTTCACGTGACCAATACGCCGGATGTTCTCAACGATGCTGTTGCCGAAATCACGCTCGGTCTGATGATTGCTCTCTGCCGGCGTATCCCGCAGGCGGATCACTATACGCGCTCGGGACGTTGGCTCGACGCCAACTACCCGCTGACCGGCGAATTGACCGGCGCGAAAGTCGGCATTCTCGGGCTTGGACGCATAGGAAAGGAAATCGCGCGGCGCTGCCAGGTCTTCAAGATGCAGGTCGTCTACCACGGCAGGAATGAGCAGCCATACGAACCTTACCAATATTATGCCACTCTGGTCGGGATGGCGAAGGATGTCGACTGGCTGGTCGTCATCGCGCCTGGCTCGGCGGAAACAACCGGTATCGTCTCGCGGCAGGTCATGGAAGCGCTCGGGCCGGAAGGCAATCTCGTCAATATGGCGCGCGGTTCGCTGGTCGATGAGACAGCGCTGGTTGAGCTGTTGCAGTCCGGACGGCTGGGCGGCGCGGCGCTCGATGTCTTCGCGCAGGAACCGAGAGTGCCTGAAGCCTTGTTTGCTCTCGACAATGTCGTCCTGTCCCCGCATCAGGGATCGGCAACAAACAAGACGCGGACGGCAATGGGGGATCTCGTCATACGCAACCTGGCCGCCCATTTCGCCGGGAACCCGCTACCAACGCCGGTTGCATGATCCCAAGTTGAAGCTGATTTTTGCGGCAGCGCAATAATTGCGCGCCGCGGTCATGAAACAGGCCGTACGATCCCGGTTGCATTCTGAAAACACAAAAGGGTCTTACGGGTACAAGGGATCGGCATGTTTGCGGTTTGATCACATCGCCTTCCGAAAACCACACCTCAGTCGCAATAATTACGGCGTGAACATATTTTCGCCAGACAGACTTATTTGTATACATAGAATCCGTTAGGGTATCTCTCAGCTCGCTAACGGAAGTTTTCTCCGAACGTCAGGGGCGTTATGATCCGATTGTTCTGCGTACAACGTGCACCGAGGTGCCGATGTCCCGCACATTCGATACTATAAGGTTCGCGCTGATAAGGCTGATGGTCTTCATGGCCTGGTCTTTTGTGGGTGTCAGCGGAGCGGCGGCTGATAATCTGATCGATTCCGGCTACAAAGCTCTCGTAGAGCTACTGCACAGCAACAACCCGCCACAGAGAAAATATAGTGTCGTCAGACTCAGGAATGACGGGCGGCCGTTCATTTTGCATGGATTGCCCAGCGAGCGGTCAACGGTCTCGGCGCGTCTGTATCCCCCAACCACCTATTTTGCAACTCTGAGAGGCTGTGTCGGGGCGTGGTGCCATGTGCGCGTTGGCCCAGCTTATGGGTGGCTCAGAAAGAACAGGCTTGAGCTGGACACGGTTAATGAGAAGCCTGCTGAATATCCGCGGGACGAACAGACAGCAGTGTCTGTAATTCCGGACGCTGTGCCTGTAACTGAGACTGTTCATGTAACTCAGGACGCAGCTCCTGTAACTGACGTTGCTCCTGCAATTCAGGACACTGCATCTATAACTTTGGTAAATATTCCGCTTCCGGTTCGGAAAGGGTTCGTCCCGTCGCTTCAGGAGCCTGCGCGGATTCCGGTTCAGAAAGGGCCGGTCTTGCCACTTGAGAAGCCTGTGCAGAATACGGCATCCCCTCCATTGCAGAATACATTATCCCTACCTTTGCAGGGTACCGTATCCCCGCCTTTATGGAGACAGGTAATTGAAAATAAAGAGGTTGCGAAGGCTCGCGAAAAAGCTGTCGCAGCAAACCTAAGTATTTCCAACATCACGAAAAAGAAATATGCGCTTACACGCGTGGAAGGCATCACGTTCCTGCCGGTCCGGGAAGATCCCGCGGATGAGGCACGTATCGTGGGAGGCATTCCATTTTTTGCAGAGGATGTCGAAGCTCTCGGCATCTGTGTAGACGAATGGTGTCTTGTGCATCGCGGCGACAATTTGCGCGGCTGGATCAGGCAGCATTACCTCAGCGATACCCCCCCGATAGCGGAGCCGCTGCTGCAATTGGCGAGCTCCCTTGAACAATCGGCAATACCAGTTTTTAAGACGCCCGATGAAGAGGCTGAAATTGCCTCTTATCTAAACTCTCCAGCCACCGATATCGAACCAATCGGAGCGTGTGACCAAAACTGGTGTAACATTCGCTATTACAGCACGGCTGGCTGGGTCCAATCGAAATATCTGATACGGCAATAATCTCACCCCGCCCTTCCCCTTGAACACTGAGGAAGGGGAAGGACAGCTTGGGATCCTGTCTAATTTCGTCCGCTGGTCAGGAGGCTTCGCCTTCAGGCACACGGAAGTCGATGTGAATGTGGTTTCCGTCCGGATCATGGACGTTGAGCTGAATGATGTCCGTGCCCGGCACGCGCACTTCGTGGCATGGAATCGCAGCCGACTTGAGGCGCGCCCTCAGGCCATCAAGATCATCGCCCTGCAGCGCGAAATGCTCTAGCCGGATATCGGCCTCGTCAGCGCCCGGCGTGCGGTCGGTAACGACCAGATGCACGATTGGATCGTCGCCAGCATAGAGCCATGCTCCGGGAAACGGGAACGGCGGACGCCAGCCATCCTTCATGCCGAGTACTTCAACATACCATTTCCGCATTTCTTCCAGACGGCCCGTGCGCACATTCACATGGTCAAGTTTCATACAAATCATCCTCTTCCTACAAATGGCATATTCGTTGCCATGATAGTCTGGAACAGCACATTTGCCGAGAGCGGAAGCTCCGCCATGCGCAATATGGCGTCGGCGACATAGCGTACATCCATCGTCGGCTCCGGCTTCAGCGTGCCGTCGGCCTGCGGAACGCCCTGCGCCATTCTCTCGGTCATGTCGGAGGCGCAATTGCCGATGTCGATCTGGCCGCAGGCGATGCCATAGGGCCGCCCGTCCAGCGAAATGCACTTGGTCAGGCCGGTAATCGCGTGTTTCGACGCGGTATAGGGAACGGAATTGTAACGGGGGGTGTGGGCCGAAATCGAGCCGTTATTGATGATACGCCCGCCTTGCGGCGATTGCGACTTCATCATCCGGAACGCCGCGCTGGCCACGAGGAACGCGCCATCGAGATTGATCGAGACGACCTTGCGCCAGTCTTCCCAGGAGATGTCGCCAACGTCCCTGGCGGGCACATTGACGCCGGCATTGTTGAAGAGAACGTCCAGCCTGCCATGCAGGTCGCCGATGCGGGCGAATAACGTCTCGACCGACGCAGGATCGGAGACATCGCAGGAAACGGCGGAAGCATTTGCGCCGATTTCGGACGCCGCCGCTTCGAGCTTATCCTTGCCGCGCGCTGCGAGCACGACCTTGTGTCCGGTTTCGGCGAATGCGCGGGCGGTTGCCGCGCCGATGCCTTGACTCGCCCCGGTCACAAGGACAACAAGACTATTGCTCATTATATGTCTCCCAAATCAAGCCGAAGCGTTCAGATCGTCTTCGAGAAAATAACGGACATTGTCCTCGAAACTGTCGTCGCACACAAAACCGAGTTTCAATCCGCGTGCCGGATTGAACAGCCCGCGCCAGCCGAGCACGATTTTCTGCAATTCCGCATCAGGCTCCCAGCGGATCAGACTGGCCGGTTCATCACCCGCCACACGCCGCATCGCCTCGACCATATCGCCGATCTTGTGTGAGCGCCCCGGCAAAAGGACCGAGCGGTTCTGCCCCCAGCTTTCCGCCGGGATTTCCGCTCCGATGATGAGATTTTCCACGCAGCGGCGCGGAGACAAAAACCAATGCACGTAATCGGGCAAGACCGGGCAAACTGCTTCCTGGCCCTGCAAAGGCTCGCGAAAGATCGACGACATGAAGGACGATGCCGCCTTGTTCGGCTTGCCGGGCCGGATCGAGATCGTCGGCAGGCGCAGCGTGCGCCCGTCGAAGAAGCCCTTGCGCGAAAAGTCGTTCAGAAGAAGTTCCGACGCCGCTTTCTGCGCGCCATAGGAGGTCTGCGGATTGAGATTGTACCAGTCCTCGATCGGATCAGGCGTTTCGCCGCCATAGACCGCGATGGAGGAGGTAAAGACGAGAACCGGCTTGGAGCCGGCCGCGCGAACCGCCTCGAATATATTGATGGACCCGTAGAGATTGACGTTCATGCCGAGATCGAACTCGGCTTCCGCCTGCCCCGAGACGATCGCGGCCAAATGATAGATCACATTATGCCGGTTGGCGATCAACGCAGACACCTGATCGCGTTCGGTAATATCGACGGCTACTGTATTGACCGGAAAGGATGCCTCGACAATCGGAGGCGCGGAGAGGTCGGCAAGCGTCAGCTTCGTGATCGCCTGTCCGCGCAGGCTGCCGCGTTTTGCCAGCGCACGCGCCAGCTTCCGGCCGAGAAAGCCTCCGCCCCCGATGATGAGAACATTCATCAATTTTCCTCCCGGCGGATCCCGATTTCGCGGCATCCTTGTCATTGCAAGGGCGGGTCTGTGCCCGCCCCTTCTTTGTTTTATCTTGCCTGAAAAGCCTCAGGCTTCATAGTCGACAACGATCTGTTTCTGCTCGCCGAGACTTTCAATGCCCAGGCGGATTTCGTCGCCCGGTTTCAGCCATGCGGGCGGGTTCATGCCCATGGCGACACCTTGCGGCGTTCCCGTCGCGATAATGTCGCCCGGCACGAGACGCATGAAGCGCGACATATAGCTGATGATCTCCGCGACACCGAAAATCATGTCGGACGTACTGGAATTCTGGCGCTTTTCGCCGTTGACTTCGAGCCAGCAGGCGAGCGATTGCGGATCGGGAACCTCGTCCGCCGTCACCAGCCACGGACCGGTCGGAGCGAAACTGCGAAACGATTTGCCCTTGACCCACTGGCCGCCGCGCTCAATCTGATATTCACGCTCGGACACATCGTTGATCAGGCAATATCCGGAAACATAGGACAGCGCGTCCGCTTCCGAGACATATTCCGCAGATTGACCGATCACGATACCCAGCTCGACCTCGTAATCGAGCTTTTGGGAGCCTTTCGGGCGAATGACCGGATCATAGGGGCCGGACAGAGCCGAGGCCGCCTTGGTGAAGATGATCGGCTCTTTTGGCGGCTCCGCACCGGTTTCCTTCGCATGCTGGGTATAGTTCAGGCCGATACAGTGAAATGTCGGTGTTGAGGCGACGCACGAGCCGATGCGCTCTGCCGTCTGAACGATGGGCATGGCGGACAGGTGGAGGCGGCGCAAGGCGTCGAGCGCGTGCAGAGAGACCGTCTCCCCCGCAAAATCAGACGTGTGCCCTGTCAGATCGCGAATATTCCCGTCATCGTCGAGAAAACCGGGTTTTTCCGCGCCGGGTTCGCCAAAACGTAGAAATTTCATTCAGTCGTCTCCTTGACTGGGCCGTAACACGGCACTCAGTGGTTATCACGCGGCAGAACTTCTGCCACGCGCTGATAGTTGGTTGCAAATTCCAGGCAGCCGCCGCCGTCGAGCTGCCCGACATGATTGCGATACAGCTCCTGCCATGGCGTCTGATTGGGCGCAATATCCGGTTTCCAGGCCGCGCGGCGCGCCTCCCATTCCTCATCCGAGACCAACGCATCAAGCCGCCTCTCATTGAGATCAAGCCGCACCCGGTCGCCCGTCTTCAGAAATGCCAGCCCGCCGCCGATAGCCGCTTCAGGTGAAGCATTGAGAACGGACGGGCTTTCCGAGGTGCCGGACTGGCGGCCATCACCAACCGTCGGCAAATGGTCAATACCCGCTTTGAGCAGCGCATCGGGCGGCTGCATATTGACGACCTCCGCGGAACCCGGATAACCGACGGGCCCTACACCGCGAATGAAAAGTATGCAGTTCTCGTCAATGTCGAGCGCTGGATCGTTGATCCGCTCGTGATATTCCTCCGGCCCCTCGAAGACGATGGCGCGGGCTTCATGAACGCCTTCAGCGCCGGGCTTCGACAGGAAGCGGCGGCGAAAATCTTCAGAGATCACGCTGGTTTTCATCAGCGCGGAATCGAAAAGATTGCCGGAGAGAACGAGGAAACCGGCCTCCCTCCGCAGCGGCTGATCCACGGTCAGGATCACCTCGCGGTCCGCGCTGCGCACGCCCTCCACATTGTCCGCGACCGTCTTGCCGGATACGGTCATTGCGCCGCCATGCAGGAGACCGGCCGCCAGCATCTCGCCCATCACCGCGCGCACGCCGCCCGCGCGTTCGAAGGACTCGCCGAGATATTTGCCTGCCGGCTGCATATTGACCAGAAGCGGCAGTTCAAAGCCCTGATCTTCCCAGTCCTTGATCGACAGCTCAATGCCCGCATGCCGCGCAATCGCGGTCAGGTGCGGCGGTGCATTGGTCGACCCGCCGATGCAGGTATTGACGCGGATCGCATTCTCGAAATTCTTCCTCGTCAGTATGTCCGAGGGTTTGAGGTTCTCCCGCACAAGCTCGACGGCACGCTTGCCCGTGGCATAGGCCATCGCCATCCGTTCTCGGAACGGCGCCGGTATCGCGGCGCATCCCGGGAGGCTCATGCCGAGCGCCTCGGCGATCGCGTTCATGGTCGAGGCGGTACCCATCGTGTTGCAATGGCCGAGCGAGGGCGCGGATGCGCAGACGCGGCTCATGAATTCCTCATAGTCGATCTTGCCTTCCGCAAGCAGCCTGCGGCTTTCCCAGATCACAGTGCCCGACCCGGCGAGTTCGCCGCGCCACCAGCCATCGAGCATCGGCCCGCCCGACAGCACGATCGCCGGAATGTCCACCGTCGCCGCGCCCATCAGCATGGCGGGCGTGGTCTTGTCACAGCCAGTCGTGAGAACGACGCCGTCGATCGGGTAGCCGTGCAGTACCTCAACGAGCGACAGATAGGCCAGATTCCGGTCGAGCGCCGCTGTCGGGCGCTTACCGGTCTCCTGAATGGGATGAACAGGGAACTCCATCGGTACGCCACCGGCGTCGCGAATGCCCGCGCGCACGCGGTCCGCCAGAAAGATGTGAATTTTATTACATGGAGCAAGATCTGAGCCGGTCTGCGCGATACCGATGATGGGACGACCTGATTGGAGCTCTTCGCGTGTATATCCCTGATTTTGGTAGCGCTCCACATAAAGAGCGGTCATACCCGGATTATTAGGATTGTCGAACCATTCCTGGCTGCGCAACTCTCTGTTCGCGCGTGTATCCTTGGTCATTGTCCCTCCGAAATTTATCCGGGGACAGCCGAGCGTCTTGCATCCATCTTCCCGCGGTCATTTAATCGATTTAACTGTCGCGTGGGAGGTTGGTCAAGCCGCACGCTAAAAGGCAACAGGAGACCCTGATGAACGAAATAGACCTGAAAGGGCGGAAAGCCGTCGTAACCGGCGGTGCGCAAGGGATCGGCAGGGCCGTTGCCGAGCGGCTGATCGCAAGCGGGGCGGAGGTCACGATCTGGGACCGCGACAAGGTATTGGCTGAAACCATGTGTGCCGAGACGGGCGCCGGTTTCGCCGAAGTCGATCAGTCCGATTGGGATGGCGTGAAATCCGCCGTTGATAAAACTGTCAGCCGCATGGGCCGAATCGACATTCTGGTCAATAATGCAGGCATTGCGGGTAAGACGATCCCCGTCATCGATTACCCGGTTGAGGAATGGCTGAGCGTCATCAATGTCGATCTGAACGGTGTATTCTATTGCGTGAAGGCCGTTTCGCCGCTGATGATGGCCCAGAATTACGGGCGCATCGTCAATGTCGCCTCGATTGCGGGCAAGGAAGGTAATCCGAATGCGGCGGCCTATTCGGCGGCGAAGGCCGGTGTGATCGCGTTGACGAAATCGCTCGGCAAGGAGCTGGCAAGCCACGACATTTCCGTCAATTGCATTACGCCCGCAGCGGCACGCACGGCGATTTTCAACCAGATCACACAGGAACATATCGATTACATGCTGGCCCGGATTCCACGCGGGCGGTTCCTCGAAGTCAGCGAGGCAGCAGCAATGGTCGCATGGCTGTGCTCGGCCGAATGCAGCTTCACGACCGGCGGCGTTTTCGATCTCTCCGGCGGACGGGCGACTTATTAAAGCGCGGCCGCGCAAGTGAGGTGAATGTCACAAACCACTGTGGCATAAAGCGCTTTTTGACAAATTCACGCTCAATCTTAACGATTGGCTTGCTATAAGGCGTCCATGTTCAGCGCTGTGGTCAATCTGTTCCGGCTTGCACGGGCAGGCATCATGCTTGCCTGGCACGGTGTGCATTTTCTGCCCGACGGTCCCGATGTCCCTGCGCCCGCACGCCTGCTCAGACGTCTGCTGTCCCCGCTCAAGGCGCGCAAGAGCCAGCCCGACCGGCTGTCGAGCGCCCTTGCAGCGCTTGGGCCCAGCTATATCAAGCTCGGCCAGTTTCTTGCCACAAGGCGCGATGCGATCGGCCCCGAACTCGCTGGCGACCTTGCCCAGCTTCAGGACAAGCTGCCGCCCTTTCCGATGGCGGAAGCGAAGAAGGCGATCCGCGAAGCGCTGGGCAAGGATGCGAATGAAATCTTCGTTCATCTGAGCGAACCGATCGCGGCGGCCTCGATTGCCCAGGTCCACAAGGCGCGCATTCGCGAGGCAGATGGCTCCGAGCGCGACGTAGCGGTCAAGATCCTGCGTCCCAATATCGAAAAGCGCTTCCGCCGCGATCTGGACAGTTTCTATTTCGCCGCCCGGCTGATCGAATTCGTGCATCCCCCCTCCCGACGCCTTCGCCCGGTCGCGGTCGTCGATACGCTCGCCGAATGGACGCGGCTGGAAATGGACCTGCGTCTTGAAGCCGCCGCCATATCTGAAATGGCCGAGAATGTCGAAAAAGCTGGCGATCCGGCATTCCGCGTACCGAAGGTCGATTGGGAACGCACATCCGCACGTGTCATGACCATCGAATGGATCGACGCAATACCGATTGCCGATCTTGACGCCATCGACCGCGCCGGAATCGACCGAGAGACCCTTGGCAATCACGTCATCCGTTCATTTCTGCGCCATGCCATGCGCGACGGCTTTTTCCATGCCGACATGCATCAGGGCAATCTGTTCGTGGACACGGACGGCACCCTCATCCCGGTCGATTTCGGGATCATGGGCAGGCTCGGACCGAAGGAGAAACGTTTCCTTGCCGAGATCCTGTACGGCTTCATCATGCGAGACTACAGGCGCTCCGCTCAGATGCATCTGGATGCCGGTTATGTGCCGCCGCATTACAGCGTTGAAGCCTTCGCGCAAGCTTTGCGATCGATCGGCGAACCGATCAAGGACCGTACGGCCGAGGAAATCTCGATGGCGCGGCTCCTGAGCCAGCTTTTCGAAGTCACCGAACTGTTCGACATGAAGACGCGGCCGGAATTGCTGCTCTTGCAGAAAACCATGGTCGCCGTCGAAGGCGTCGCGCGGATGCTCGACCCGAAGCTGAATATGTGGACCGCCGCCGAGCCTGTCGTGAAAGGCTGGATGGAGGAACAGATCGGCCCCCGTGCGAGACTGAACGAAGCCGTGGAGGGGGTGACGGCGCTTGCTGGCCTCGTGAAGGACGCGCCGAAGCTGGCAGAACAGGCGCGCCGTGTCGGCACGATCATGACGGAGGCCGAGGAGCATGGCGGTTTGCGCTTTTATGCTGAAGCAGGCAGTCAGCATGACACTCATAAGCGGCTGACACGAGGTGCGCTGTGGGTCGGCGCAATCGCCCTGACTGCTATCGCAATCAAACTCTGGATCTGATTACATGATTCGCCGACCTACGACTCAATCCCTCATAACCCACTATTTTCATTGAAAATTTTTTTGAGCCACTTGAGACAACAGACCATTTTTTAACACTGCGCGATCGAACAAAAACCTGCATTTCATCAAGGCTGCTAAAGCTTTTCCGCCCGGCGAACCTCCTCGCCGCGCCCCGTATTGGTTAAACACGGTGCTAAAACTTCACAACATCGCTGAAGCGATTATTAAGCATAATAGAAGATAAAGATCCTGCTTTTCAGCAATCAACCGAGGTTTCGCCCGCAACTGGGGGGCATACCCGGATAACGACAAACACAATTAAGAAACAGGAATAAGACAATGCAGGCAAAAACTTCAGCTTCTAAAAAAGCACACGAGATCAAGAACGCGGCTTTCGCTTTCGGCGTTTATGGCAACAACTCCAAGCGCATTGCTGACGTCGCCGTCACCAATAAAGGCCTCGTCTGGAGCAATGGCAAGGCATCCAAGGACCTCGTCGTAAAGTGGGACGCTTTCATCAACTGGATGGAATCGCAGCTCTCTGCTGCTCCGGCGAAAAAGAAAGCTCCGGTCAAGGCAAAAGCAGCCGCTCCGAAAGCCAAGGCTCCGGCAAAGAGCAAGGCAAAGAAAGTCACCAAGGCTCGCGCAAAAACCAATGGCACGAAGCGCGTCGTTGCCAAGAAAGTCGCTTCCAAAGCTTCCGCTGCAAAGGCATCGGCTTCCGCAGCAACCCTGCACTAAGTTGAGTTAAGTAAGGCGTCTACGGAGTCATTGCGTAAAAACGCTTTTGCGAAGGTGGACGGACTATGCGTGCACAAAGGGCTCAAGCCCGGACAGACGCATCTTCCTTTCCACTTTCGCAAGCTTTCGCGGCGGATATTGGGACAAGCGCTCATGCAGCGCAGTAATATGCTCCGGCGTCGACCCGCAGCACCCCCCGACGAGATTGACCAGTCCGTCCCGCGCCCAACCTTCCATTTTTCCTGCCATCTGTTCAGGCGTTTCGTCATATTCGCCCATCTCGTTCGGCAATCCGGCATTCGGATAGGCAGAGACGTAACAATCGGCCAGCGTCGCGATCTCGGCGACGGCGGGACGAAGATGCTCCGCGCCGAATGAGCAGTTCAGCCCGATCGAAAACGGCCGCAAGTGCCGCATCGAATACCAGAAGGCCTCCGGCGTCTGCCCTGAAAGATTGCGGCCGGACATATCGGTGATCGTACCTGAAATCATCAGCGGCACCGACCGGCCTTGCGCTTCGAAAGTTTCCAGAACCGCATAACCGGCGGCCTTTGCGTTCAGAGTATCGAAAATCGTCTCGATCATGATCGCATCGACGCCGCCCTCCATCAGCCCGCGAGTCTGCTCGCTATAGGCTTTGACGAGTTCCTCGAAGGTCACATTGCGGAAACCGGGATTATTGACGTCAGGCGAGAGCGATGCCGTGCGGTTGGTCGGACCGATCGCACCGGCCACGAAACGTGGGCGGTCAGGCGTTTGCGAGGTGACCTTGTCCGCCGCCTCGCGAGCGAGTCGCGCCGCAACCTCGTTGATCTCGTAGCTCAGCGCCCCCATGCCGTAATCGGCCATGGAAATGAATTGCGCATTGAAGGTATTGGTTTCGATGATGTCCGCGCCGGCAACAAGATAGGCTTCGTGAATGCTACGGATAATATCCGGCTGGGTCAGAACGAGCAGGTCGTTATTGCCCTTCAGATCGGACGGCCAGTCCGCGAAACGTGTCCCCCGATAGCCCGCCTCATCCAGCTTGTGACGCTGGATCATCGTCCCCATCGCACCGTCAAGGAACAGAATGCGGTCCTCAGCGGCGGCGGTCAATGCCTGCAACGGGTCGGTTCTTGTCGTCGTCATCGGCGATTCTTTCTATGTGGCTACAGGCGGAGCCGTTCAGGCTGCTTTCGGCTCGCTGTTTTCCGCATGCGGATTTATGCCGAGGCAGCGGCATATCGCGAAAACCAGATTGGCGCGGTTTAACGTGTAGAAATGAAAATCGTCGATGCCCTGTTCCGCGAGGCCCATCACCTGCTCAGCGGCAACGACAGCGGCCAGCAGATGCGAGGTCTCGGTATCATTGTCGAGGCCATCGAAACGCTCGGCGATGGCCGCCGGGATCGATGCGCCGCATTGTCTGGCGAAACGCGCCACTTGCGGAAAGCTGTGAATCGGAATGATCCCGGGGACAATCGGCACTGTAATGCCGGCAGCACGGACGCGGTCTACATAACGGAAATAGAGATCATTATCGAAAAAGAACTGTGTGATGGCCCGTGTTGCGCCCGCATCGATCTTGGCTTTGAGATTGTCGATATCCGCTTCCACGGAGGAGGAATCGGGATGCTTTTCCGGATAGGCGGCAACGGATATCTCGAAATCGCCGATCTCGCGGATGCCGCGGGTCAGGTCGCATGCATTCTCATAACCGTCAAGGTGCGGAACATAAGCTGTGCCAGTACCATCGGACGGATCGCCGCGCAGCGCAACGATGTGGCGGACGCCTGCATCCCAATAGGAGCGGATCACCGAATTGACCTCGTCGCGGCTTGCGCCCACGCATGTCAGATGCGCAGCAGGGAGCAGATCGGTTTCCTTGATAATCCGCGCAACTGTCCCGTGGGTGCGCTCACGCGTCGATCCGCCCGCGCCATAGGTCACGGAAACGAAACTTGGCCGCAGGGGCGCGAGTTTTTCGATAGCGCTCCAGAGATTGGCTTCCATCTTCGCGGTTTTCGGCGGGAAGAACTCGAAGGAGATCTCGAAATTCTTGCTATCTGGCTCTGTTCGGACAATCCAATCCGCAGTCACCGTCATATTTCAGCCTCCCTCACCAACTCTGGTTGTTCATCACTGTTTTGGACGAGCCGCAGGGCCTTCACACCGAGCCAGAGCGACACCGTCAGCTTACCGTCACTGTCCGATGGCGGACGGATCGCCTGATAATGCGTGCAGCGCAGTCCGTTCTGGCGCATCCATCCCTCTACGGCTTCCCGCTCGAAACCGAGACGCCTGTGCGCATAGGTTTCGCGCATCTCCTCAATATCGTGCGCGGCGAAATCAGCGATCAGCAGACGCCCGGATGGTTTGAGAAGCCGGGCAGCCTCCGCGACGGCGGCAGCCGGGTCTTCGAGAAAATGGAGAACCTGATGGATCACGACCGCATCGGCGCTGGCATCGTCGATGCCGAGATTGACGATGTCGCCCAGCCGCACCTGCGCATTGCCGACACCGCCTGCATCGAGGCGCGCCCGCGCATGAGCAAGCATCTCGCGGTTGATATCGTAACCCGCGAGCGCATCGGCCCGGTCGGCAAACAGCTCAAGAATACGTCCGGTTCCTGTTCCCAGATCGATCATCGTCTCGAACGGCCCCGGCCCCATCGCCGCGAGCATGGCCGCTTCCACGGCCTCTTCCGGCGCATGATAGGCGCGGATCTTGTCCCATGCATCCGCATGCGCTTCGAAATAGGTCTGCGCGGCCCGCGTCTTTTCCTCGCGCAAGGCTTCGGCGCGGGCCAGATCGCGGGCGAACTGCGTGTCGCATTTATCCAGCGCATCGAGTAGCGGCGAGAACAGCCGTGCATTCGGGCTGCGGTCGGAAAGCCGGTAATAGACCGCGCTGCCTTCCTGGAACCGCTCGATCAGCCCCGCATCGGTCAGCAGCTTGAGATGACGGCTGAGGCGCGGCTGGCTTTGGCCGAGGATCTGGGTCAACTCCTTGACGTTGAATTCGGCCTGCGCAAGCAGAAGCAGGAGGCGAAGCCTTGTCGGTTCACCCGCAGCCCGGAGGATGTCCACCAATGTCGCCGACGGCACAGCGAGCGTCATCAAATGCCTATTTGCCATATAAAGATATCTTTATATCCTTTTGAATGCTTCAAAAGTCAAGCGGCGATCTGCGGTGATTTTCCGGAATTAACGTTCGGTTAACCATTCCTGCCTAACTGTAAAGGACAGCCTTGAGTTGCAGAATTTGTGGATAGCCCCGCTATCGCAGGCTCTGTAAAACCGCTATGAATGCAAGTTCAGTAGCAAGTTGCGTTGGATATTTTTATGCTTGAGTCCAAGTCTCGCAGTTCCAGTTTTATTGATCGTATCCATTCCGGCGATTGTATCGAAGAGCTGAAAAAGCTCCCCGACAGTTCCGTTGATCTGGTCTTCGCCGACCCTCCCTATAATCTGCAATTATCCCGCGATCTGTTGCGTCCGAACAATACGCGCGTCGATGGTGTGCATCAGGAATGGGATAAATTCAGCGGATTTGCCGTTTATGATGCCTTCTGCCGGGCATGGCTGGCCGAATGCCGCCGCGTCCTGAAGCCGGATGGCGCGATCTGGGTGATAGGAAGCTACCACAACATCTTCCGTCTGGGCTGCGTACTTCAGGATCTGCGTTACTGGATTCTTAACGATGTGATCTGGCGCAAGACCAACCCGATGCCGAATTTCCGGGGACGGCGCTTCACCAATGCGCATGAAACGCTGATCTGGGCGGGGCGTGATGAAAGTTCCCGCTACAAATTCAATTACGAGGCGCTGAAGGCATTCAATGACGACGTGCAGATGCGCTCGGACTGGCTGATCCCGATCTGCTCGGGGCCAGAGCGGCTGAAGGATGAGGGCGGCCGCAAGGCCCATCCGACACAGAAGCCGGAGGCGCTGCTCTACCGTGTCATTCTGGCGTCCAGCGAGCCGGGTGATGTCGTGCTCGATCCGTTTTTTGGTACAGGCACGACCGGAGCGGTCGCGAAAAAGCTTGGCCGGCATTACATCGGCATCGAACGCGATGAAGATTACCGGCGCGCGGCGGAGGAGCGGATCGGGGCGGTCGAGCCGATGACGGATCAGGATCTGAAGCTGATGCGCGGCCGCAGGGCCGAGGCGCGCGTACCGTTCGGAACGCTTATCGAGCTTGGCATGATCAAGCCGGGCGCGACGCTGTTCGATGCGGGCGCGACGCTGAAAGCGCAGGTTCGCGCAGACGGAACGCTCGCCCTTGCCGGTGAGCAAGGCTCGATCCACAAGATGGGTGCTCGTATACAGGGAAGACCGGCTTGTAACGGGTGGACATTCTGGCACATCAAGACGCCGGACGGGCTTCAGCCGATTGATGTGTTGCGCGACGAGGCTCGCAAGCAACTTGGTCTCGCGCTTATGTCGTAGAAACGACCATCAATATCATCCGCAGGCATTATGCTTGCGTATCAATCCGCCAGCAGGCGTATTGAAATCCGCTTAGACGATCGCTTTGAGCTGATCCGTCGGCTTTTCGTCCGCTTCGTCGCAGGAACGGCGGGCATGCCGGAGATTGACCGCGCTGAACGCGCCGCAATTGGAGCACACCAGATAACGTTCCAGTCCTTTGGCCGGACCCCAGCCATATTCGACGTCGCGAACCTTCAATGCCGGCACACCACAATCGGGGCAATCGACATTTTCAGCAGAATTGACAGCGAGGCGCTGTGCTGCCTCAACCCAATCAGCGAGGTTTTTACTTCCTACCGCGCTCATTTAAACCTCCTTTCCTGCACCCATTCCAATGCATCGACCATTTAGAATCAAAACGGTTGCGGCTTCAAAAACCTTCCCGCATAAGTACACTATTAACATTGGAGAATTGCTAAACGCCAACGTAAAAGCCAAAGAATCCTCTTAATTTCATAGTAACATCCAAATATGGTTTATTCTGTGATAAAAATACACTTTTCCTGTAGAACCCTGTATGCAATCCAATTTTTATAAATATGTGGTAAGTTAGATATTAGTCTATACTTGACGCATAAGCCCCTGATAGCCTTATTGGAAACAGTCAGCCGGCCGGATGACCGCTGTGGGCGATACGCCTGTTGAGGAAAGTCCGGGCTCCATTGAAACACGGCGCCGGATAACATCCGGCGGGGGTGACCCCAGGGAAAGTGCCACAGAAAGCAAACCGCTACGGCTTGGCCGTTGTAAGGGTGAAAGGGTGCGGTAAGAGCGCACCGCGCGGCTGGCAACAGACGCGGCATGGCAAACCCCGCCGGGAGCAAGACCAAATAGGGGCGGCGCAGCCCGCGGCCGGAAACGGCGGCGGGTGAATGCGTTTCTTCGTTGCCGCCCGGGTTGGTTGCTAGAGGCGTCCAGCAATGGGCGCCCCAGATGAATGGTCGTCGCGGGGCAACCCGTACAGAACCCGGCTTACAGGCCGGCTGACTTTTTCCAATAGTTTGGAGCGGGCTGGCGAGCGGAAAAGTGATGCCCACTTTTCCTTATCCCGCTACAGGGCGGGCCTGATCGTGACCACGATTTCGTCCGTGTAGAGACCGGCGCG
>CAYOUP010000027.1:0-16694 GCA_964407125.1 uncultured Hyphomicrobiaceae bacterium
TCAATCATCATCGCAATGACGAGCGGAGCATAAAATATTTCGTGCTCAGCCCCGGTGCGATCCCGGCTGTAACCGCTCCGGACGAAACGGTCCTGAAGACTTATTTTGAGGAAAACAAATCCCGTTACAAGGCTCCGGAACACCGCAAAATCGGCGTGCTGACGCTGACGCCGGACTCCGTCAAGGACACGATCGCTCTGAACGATGAGGAACTGAAAACCTATTACGAGGCCAACAAGACGCAATACGACCAGCCGGAGCGGCGTAAATTGCAGCAGCTTATTTTCTCCGACAAGGCAGCGGCTGACGAAGCCTACAAGAAGCTTGAGGATGGTGCGGATTTTGTCGAACTCGGCAAGTCACTCGGCATGACCGACGACGACATCGCACTCGGCGAATTTACAAAATCCGGCATGGCGGACCAGACGCTTGCCGAAGCTGCCTTCGCTCTGAAAAAAGGCGAATATAGTGAGCCTGTGCAGAGTTTTTCGACTGTTATCGTCAAGGCGGAAGACGTTGTTGAAGGCCACACGCAGAGCTTCGAAGAGGTCAAGGAAAAGGTCCGCGATCAGCTCGCCCGTGAGCGCGCGCTTGATGAAATCCAGAACCTTTATGATTCCGTCGAGGACGAGCGCGCCGCCGGGGCCGATGTGCGCGAAGCCGCCAACAAGCTGAATCTTCCGTTTGCGGAACATACTATCGACCGCAGCGGCAAGACGCCTGAAGGGCAAACCGTTACAAACGTCACGGGTAATCGCGATGTGATCCAGACCGTCTTCACCGGCGATGTCGGCATTGAGAACAATCCCGTTCAGCTCGGTGAAGGCTATCTCTTTATCGACGTGCTTGAGGTGACACCGGAACGCGACCAGACCTTCGAAGAAGTCCGCGCCGATGTCGAAAAGGCGTGGATCGAACAGGAAACGCGCAATCGTCTTCGCAAAAAAGCCGAAGACCTTGTCGAGAAGGGCAAGACCGGCACGGCGCTTGAAACGCTCGCGCAGGATAATAAAGGCGGTGACGTCAAGGACGCGTCCGGCCTGAAACGCGGCACAACACCTGAAGGGCTGCCCGCTACCGCCGTATCGCTCGCCTTCACACTGCCCGTGAACGGATATGGCACGGTCCAGATGCCGGACGGGCAATCACAGGCTGTGCTCCAGCTCACCGCTATCAAGGAAGCGCCCG
The DNA here is from genome assembly GCA_964407125.1 of uncultured Hyphomicrobiaceae bacterium. Classification (GTDB taxonomy): domain Bacteria; phylum Pseudomonadota; class Alphaproteobacteria; order Rhizobiales; family Rhodomicrobiaceae; genus JAHQVI01. Next base: position 1,189 of record CAYOUP010000027.1, read on the forward strand.
CACTCGATGAAAACCAGGCAAAAGTGCTTCGCGACGAACTTCGACAGAATCTTGGTGTGGACATATTGACACAATACGTCGCCGGTCTTGAAAACGACTATGGCGTTCAGGTCTATAACGAGGCTATATCGACCCTGACCAATCAATAAATCCAAGACATTGCGGGCTTGCGTTCAGCGTCCGCTTCAAGGGCGCTTTCCATGCGGCTTCATCCCGGATTCGACGATTTCGCCAAGGCCTATAATGAGGGAAAGCCGCAGGCGGTCTGGACGCGGCTGATCGCCGATCTGGAAACCCCGGTTTCGGCGATGCTCAAGCTCGGGGCGGAAAAGCCGATGAGCTTCCTGCTGGAATCGGTGGAAGGCGGCGCAGTGCGCGGCCGCTATTCCGTGCTCGGTTTCGATCCGGACATCATCTGGCGGGCAACGGGCGACGAAGCGGAAATCAACCGTAATCCGACCCGCTCACCGAACAAGTTCACCAAATGCAAGGGCGGTACACTGAAGGCGCTGCGTGCATTGCTTGACGAGTCGCGGATCGACCTGCCGGAAAGCCTGCCGCCCATGGCTCTCGGCGTGTTCGGTTATATGGGCTACGACACAGTCCGGCTGATCGAGAAGCTGCCCGAGCCCAATCCGGACCCGATCGGCATTCCCGAAGCCGTGATGATCCGCCCGACGCTGATGGCGATCTTCGACAATGTGAAGGACGAGATCACGGTCGTCACGCCAGTCCGCCCGAACAAGACGCTGTCGGCGAAAGCCGCCTATTCGCGCGCGCTCGACCGGTTGAACGCCATCTGCGACGAACTCGACAAGCCACTCGGCCATGCCGGCGCACCGAACGGGGCTGACATTGATTTTCCCAAGGCCGTCTCCAACACGACACCGAAGCAATATGCTGCGATGGTCAGGAAGGCGAAGAAATACATCGCCGCGGGCGACATCTTCCAGGTCGTGCTCAGCCAGCGCTATTCCGCACCCTTCGACCTGCCGCCCTTCACGCTCTACCGTGCCCTGCGCCGCGTGAATCCCTCGCCCTTCCTGTACTTCCTCAATTTCGGCGACTATGCGATTGCCGGATCAAGCCCGGAAATACTTGTACGCGCACGCCAGGGCCAGGTGACGATCCGCCCGATTGCCGGTACGCGCCCACGCGGCAACACACCGGAAGAGGACAAGGCGATGGCGGAGGAATTGCTTGCCGATGAAAAGGAACGCTCGGAGCATCTGATGCTGCTCGATCTCGGCCGCAACGATGTCGGCCGCGTTGCCAAGCTCGGCACAGTGCGCGTCACCGACAGTTTCTTCCTCGAATATTACAGCCAGGTGATGCATATCGTCTCCAATGTCACAGGCGACTTGTCCGACGAGCATGACGCGGTGGACGCGCTGATGGCGGGCTTCCCGGCGGGCACGGTGTCCGGCGCGCCGAAGGTCCGCGCGATGGAGATCATCGACGAACTGGAGAAGGAAAAGCGCGGCCTCTATGCGGGCTGTGTCGGCTATTTCTCCGCGACCGGCGATATGGACAGCGCTATCGTGTTGCGCACATCACTGATCAAGGACGGCACCATGTATGTGCAGGCAGGAGCGGGGATCGTCGCGGATTCGATCCCTGAGAACGAGCTGCGCGAATGTGAGGCAAAAGCTGGTGCCCTGTTCCGCGCGGCGGAAGAAGCGGTGCGTTTCGCCAGCCAGAGCGGGCGGGGCCAGTAATTTTACACCCATCAATGCCCGTACAAAAATATGGCATATGCGCTCAGCAGATAGACAGTCAGCAACGACAGGCTGATCCAGCCGACAATTCCGAAGTCCCGTTAACCGCGCAATCACATCGCCATAATGGGTGAGCACCGGCCCGGCCATTCCGATCAGCACGGCGCAGGCCGCAAATTTGACCCAGGGCAAAAATGCTGCCGTCATGTCCGGTGTCTCTGGTGCCTCGCCATTGCGAAAGTAACGGCTTGTATCAGCACGAGTGGCGCCAGGCTGAAGCCCAGAACGATGCTCCACATGGCGAAGGTCGGTGGTGCCAGATGCAGCACATTCGCCAGCGAGGGCGTATAGGCAGGCACGATGAGAAGCCCGCTGCACAGCGCCAGCGAGGCCCACACCCAGCGATTGCGGGTGATCTCATTGCTAAGAATGCTGGCCTTAACACGCCGCATATTGAAAACGTGCCATAGCTGGGCGAAGGCGAGGGTCAGGAAGGTCACGGTCACCACCGACCGGCTGTCCAGGCCCAGGCCGAGTTGTGCCGCCGCCATGCTGCCGAATGTGGTCGCCGTCAAGGCCAGCCCCTGAAGGCCGATAGCGATCCAATGCCGCCGGCCAAGAATCGGTTCTTTCGGGTTGCGCGGCGTATGGCTGAGGACATCGCGCTCGCCTTCCCCTAATGCGAGCGCGAACGCCGGAAACACATCCGTCACCAGATTCAGGAGCAGGATCTGCAAAGGCAGGATCGGCAGAGGCAGGTTGGAAAGGACGGCCAGCCCGACAACGAAAATTTCGCTCAGATTGCAGGATAGGAGATAGGCAACGAAACGGCGGATATTGCCGAAGATCACCCTCCCCTCTCGTATCGCATTCACGATTGTCGGAAAGCTATCATCGAGCAGGATCATCGCCGCAGCCTCGCGGGCGACATCGGTCCCGCGCAGCCCCATGGCGACACCGATATCGGCCTGGCGAAGCGCCGGGGCATCGTTCACGCCATCCCCTGTCATGGCGACGACCTGGCCTTCGGCCTGATAGGCGCGCACGAGCGTCAGCTTTTCCGCCGGGCTCACACGCGCAAAGATGTTGGCCTGCAGCAATTCGTTCCGGCTGGTTTGCGCAAGCTGGTCGATCCGTCCGCCCTCGATCACCCCGGCCTGGCTTTCTTCCAGCCCAACGGCGCGCCCGATACTCCGCGCCGTCACCGCATGATCGCCCGTCACCATGACCACCCGGATGCCTGCCTTCTTGCAGTCTTCGATCGCTGCGGGAACATCGACCCGTGCCGGATCTTCAAGGCCGATCAGACCCGTCAAAGTCAAGCCTTCATAGGCAGGCTCGCCGGCATCTCCGCCCTTCTTGCTGGCGCAGGCGAGCACACGCAGCCCGTGTTGGCCAAATTCCTCGACCCTGCGCGACCATTCCACGCGCGCGTCATCATTCAACGGGACATCGCCATCATTGGAGGTAACCAGCGTACAGGCGGCAATGACCGCCTCCGGCGCACCCTTGATCATGAACAGCACTTCGTTGTCCCGGCGGTGGACGGTCGCCATCATCTTCGTTGCGGCGTCGAACGCGTATTTCCCGATCAATGGACTGGCGTTCAGCAATTCCGGCTGTTCCAGTCCGATGAGCCGCCCTGCGCGCAGCAGCGCCACTTCCATGGGATCGCCGCTACTCTCCCCAACCGCCTGCCCCATGCTGGCGTCATTGCAGAGGACAGCGATTTGCAGCAGGCGCAAAAGCTGAGGGTCGTCAGCGGCCGACGCCGGTTCGACTCCGTCGCAACCGCGCGACTGAACATCTTCGCCGTTCACTTCCAGTTCGCCCGATGGAAGCCAGAACCGGCGCACCGCCATCCGGTTTTCCGTCAGCGTGCCGGTCTTGTCCGTGAGAATGATGGTCGTGGCGCCGAGCGTCTCGACGGCCGAAAGCCGCTCGATCAGTGCATTTTGCATGGCCATGCGCCACATGCCGCGGGCGAGCGCCAGCGTCGCCACGATCGGCAGGCCCTCCGGAATGGCTGCAACGGCAAGTGCAATCGACGCCTCGACCATGAGAAAGGCGTCCTTGCCGGTCATCAGGCCAACCAGGGCGATACCTACGGTTAGGATCACAACCGCATAGACGAGCTGTGCGGCAAGACGCGCCAGCTTCTTCTCGATCGGGGAACTACCCGACTCGGCTTCCTGGACAAGCTTGGAAACATGGCCGAGCTCCGTCGCCGATCCCGTCGCGACAACCACGCCGACGCCGCTGCCGCGCGTGAGCGCGGTTCCCTTGAATAGCATCGAGCTGCGCTCGGCGAGGCGGGCATCCGCATGGACAGGGTGTGTCGTCTTTTCGACCGCGACGGACTCCCCGGTCAGGGTTGACTCATCCGCACTCAGATTGGAGGCCTCCACGATCCTGAGATCGGCAGAAACGGCATCGCCGCCCTCGACCAGCACGATATCGCCCGGCACGAGTTGATCGGCAGAAATGAGGCGGGTATGACCTTGCCTTCGCACGCGGGCTGAATGCGTCCCCAGAGCCCGCAAGGCTTCGATCGACCGTGCCGCTCTCAATTCGGTGAAGAAGCCGATCAGGGCATTCACCGCAAGCACCACCGCAATCGCGATCCCTTCTTCCCATTCGCCAAAATAGAAGGCCAAGGCGGCCGCCACAGCCAGCAGATAGACGACGGGACTGTGAAACTGATGCACAAAGACGACCAGCGCGTTCGTCTTGCTGCGCGCTTCGATCGTGTTGGCCCCATACTCCCGGTACCGGCGCAAGACCTCTTCGTTGGTGAGCCCGGTGTCGGCGGACACGGCAAATTTTTCGAGCACAGCCGAAACCGGCAGATGAAAGCTATCATCAGCCTCAAGCCTCTTGAGCTTGGTCGAGATAGAGAAATCGGAGGCAATGGCTGATTTTACCATCGAGACACTTTCCTTTGACGAGGAAGAATTGGACTTAACCGGCTAGTTCCGAATCTGTGCGCAGAACGCGGTCAAAGCTGTCCCGACTGATAACACACGGGCGTGTTCCCTCAAACTGGCCCAGTGTCAGCATTACCATACCATTACTGTCCTTTAACGCCTTTTCGCCTCAGAGCCGTTCCAGCTCGGGAAAGCTGAGCGGCGGCGTGAAATTCACGAGATGGGCCGCTCCGTCACCGTCAACAATCTCTATACAGATCAAATTGGTGCCTTCATATGCGAATTCCACCTTCGAAGGATGCCGGACAAAATGTTCGAGACTGTCGGTCTCGATCGATACGGCATCATCCTTGGGATCATAGGTAATCCCCCGAAACTGCACCTTCTCCGCTTCCGTCTGCGCACCGATGCTGGGAGTATTGACCTGAATTGCGATTTGCTGGTTTGTGCTCTGTTGTGACACTTTGTCGAGCAAACCCTGCCAGTTGGTCTTTGCAAGCGTCGCTGATTGCATGATGTCCTCCTTGCCATGCGAACGATAGCCTTGGTGCTCAAGCTATACCGGCTTTTCGCATTACGGCTTTGATTTAGAGCAACCCGAAAGGCGCCTGCAAGGTTCCAACGCCGAAGACGGATGCTCCATTCTGGAAGGGCATAAGACATGGCCAGCACGTCGCCTGTAATGGATTAAAGGAAACCGCTTTCTCCAAAATGCCGCAGATCGGTTTGATCGCGATCAACGTCACCAGAACCTCCCCGGATAACTGTTCAGCTGGTAATCCAACCAAGGGCACAGGATCAGCCATTTGGTTGTTTTCAGAGCAAGGAAAGGGATGGTCTATGAAAAAAACAGCCTTATTGATAATCGCCGCAGCCGGATCGATTGCTGCGATTACTGCTGCTTCGGCTCAAACCGGGCCCGTCGCGGAAGCCTGTAACGATGACATCGCAAAATATTGCGCCGACAAGAGCCACGGTACCGGCGAAATTCGTGATTGTCTGGAAGAGAACAAGGATAAGGTAACGGACGCGTGCAAGACCGCTCTTGAGACGACGGGCGGTGGTCAAGGTCAAGGCCAGGGCAATCAACAATAGATATGGCCGCGGGACATCTCCAATATGATGTCCCGCATTCGATACTATTGCTGAAGACTGTTGCTGGAAAAAGGACGCGCCATGGCGACGACACAGGAGCCCGCGGTGAAGTTGGTATGTCCCGGCTGCGGAGCGGTCAACAGAGCACCTGTGAAAAGGCTCGACGCTGGTGATCGACCCAAATGCGGACAATGCGGCACTGCTCTCTTCACCGGTCAGCCGATTGCGATCGCATCGGTCAATACATTCGATCGGCACCGGACGCAAAGCGAGATTCCGCTGGTGATCGACTTCTGGGCGGAGTGGTGCGGGCCGTGCCATGCAATGGCTCCCCAATTCGCCGCAGCCGCACAGCAAATGGAGCCGAAAGTGCGGTTCGCCAAGCTCGATACCGAAGCCCTGCCGGAGATTGCCGGGCGGCATGATATTCGGGGCATTCCCACACTTATCCTTTTCCGGGGCGGCCGCGAAGTCGCGCGGCACAGCGGCTTGATGGATGAAAGCGCAATTGTTCGCTGGATCACCGCGAATTTAAGCTGAGCCAGCAGGCTTCGCGATCAGGCGGGCACATTGTTACAATATTCATTTTATCAAAATCGTGGAAAACGACCGTGAAATATGTATTTTATCGTAATGGTTGTAAGTTTTCCTGCGTCTCCTGCGAGCGAAGTCATCCGTTGGTTTGCACCAAATCAGCAGCCGATACGCAGGGCTTTTGGCCTTACAAATCATTCTGACCGCTACCACCCAATCAAGATTCGCCAGCGCGATGTGGCGCGATGGCCGTTTTGCGTTCTGACCGAGTTTTCAGCAAGCCAATCACCTGAACAGCGAATTCTTCTGGTTGCTCCTCTTTCGGGGCATTTCCCTTTCATTTTGCGCGAATTGGTGGCGGGGCTGGTTGAGCGGGCGGATGTCAGCGTTACGGACTGGCTGAACGCTCGCCATGTCCCGCTATGGGCCGGAGAATTCGGCTTCGATGACAATGTCGAAGTGATCGCTCGGAGCATCAGATTGATCGGACCTGGCGCGCATGTCATTGCACTCTGCCAGGGTGTGGTGCCGGCGCTTGTCGCAACGGCGATTACCGCGCGGAGCGATCCGGCGCTTGCACCCCGCACCCTGACGCTGATCGCCGGACCGGTCGATCCGCTGGCCAACCCGACGCGCGTCGTGCGGTTGATCCGCCAACGGTCGTTGAAATGGCTCGAGGCCAACGCTCTGGATACGGTCGGACTGTCCTACCCGGGGGCCCGGCGCCTTGTTTATCCTGCTTTTTTTCAGTTGTCGGCGCTTCTGGCTTATTTCTACCGCCATGTGACATCAGGCGGAGAATTATTCCGGAAAATTGTCAATGATGATGGTCTCGATCCGGTTCATTTCCCGTTTCTCGACCTGTTCAGTTCCTTGATGGATCTGCCGGCGAAATATTTCCTCGAAAATATCCAGAAGGTCTTTCTGGAACGCGAAGCCTGGACCGGAAAGCTCAAATGGCGCGATGAGCCTGTCGACTTCACCGCTATTCGCGATACCGCCCTTTTGACGATCGAAGGCGCAGAGGACGACATTGCCGCGCCAGGCCAAACCAGCGCCGCGCACTGCCTGTGCCCGAATGTGCCAGCCGATATGCGCCGCAGCCTCGTCGTGACCGGGTCAGGACATTTTTCGCTGTTCTATGGGAAGACTTGCCGTGAACAGGTGCTGCCCGGGGTCGAGACATTTCTTCACCGCGCGCGCCCTGTGCCATCAGGCTTGGATTGCATCAAAGTTTGAGCGGCAATTGACGCTCTACCGCTGTCGAAATTAACAACAGGACGTCCTGCTTCTTGATGGTTTCGTCAGGGCTCTTGCCATCTTCCTCTAACTGACGACACGCCCTAGGGCACATGCGCATGTGCACTAACCCTTCGTTTTGCATCAATTTTTCCAAACTACGGCTGAAGCCTCCGTTCGGATCGATGCACCAAGCCATTCATGACGAGATCCAGATGGGCGTCGCAGTACCGGTCCAGATCAATGCTCTCAATATCGTCGAACAGCATCTTCCAAAGTGCAGCAATCATTCCAGGCGCAAGAATGACTTGCGGGTAATCCACGGCAGCATTGCGATCGAACTCCCCGCGTTCAACACCATACTCCATGACTTTTCGAAGCACTAAAAGCCCTCTGGAAATGACTTCGCCGTGATAAAAAGCGAGAAGCTTCGGGAAGCGTGACCCCTCGCCGATCAATAATTTGATGATGCGCTTTTTTTCCGTACCGATCACCTCGCGGTAGAAAGCGCCGATCATCGCTCTCAGCAGGGCTTCGGCGCTCCCTTCCGGTTTCACCGCCATGGATTCGATGCGCTCGATCGTCGGCAGAATGACGCTGCGCACCGCTTCCTCGAACAAAGCTTCCTTATTTTCGAAGTAGAGATAGACCGTGCCTTTCGCGACACCGGCCCGTTCGGCGATCGAATCGAGCCGTGCAGCGGCAAAGCCGAGCTCAACGAATTCTTCAAGGGCAGCGGCGAGAATGAGCTGAACACGTTCGCTTTTGGCGTCTTTGCGAGGGTGATCGGATGGGCTGTTCAAGCAAGGCACCTCCATTGTTATTGTTGTAACGCTTCAACCAATAGACGGTTGACAATAACCAATATCAGCTACAATTTATGACTGACCAGTCAGTCATTTCAAGAGGGCAGATCGTGAGACGGCGTCTTTTCGTTGTTTTAATCCTTCTCATAGCGGTTTCCGCCGGTGGATGGCTTATCTATAACCGGTATTTAGGCGCCGCATCCGGGCCACCCGTTTTCTATGGCAATGTGGATATTCGCGAAGTTTCGCTTGGTTTCCGCGTGAGCGGTCGTGTCGCCGAGATGCAAGTCGAGGAAGGCGATGCGGTCAAAGCCGGTCAGCTTATCGCAGTGCTCGACAAGCAGCCATTTCTCGACTCCCTTGCCTTGCAGACCGCGAATATTGCCCAGCAGCAAGCCAATTTCGCCAAGCTGGAGGCGGGAAACCGCCCCGAAGAAATCGAACGGGCGAAAGCCGATGTCGCGGCCCGGAAAGCGGCGCTTGAGAATGCGCGAGGGGTCTACAAACGTCAGCAGCAGCTCGCAAAAAGCGATTTTGCCTCGAAACAGGTTTTCGACAATGCGGCAACCCAGCTGCAGGCAGCCGAAGCTCAGCTCCAATCGGCCGAGGAAGCGCTGAAGCTCGTCATAGCAGGTCCACGCAAGGAAGATATCGCCGCGGCGAGGGCTGCGCTTGAAGCGGCGAAGGCGCAGAAACAGATCGCCGAAACAGCGCTGGCCGACGCCGAACTCTTTGCGCCGGAGGACGGCATTATCCTGACACGTGCTGTGGAACCGGGAACGATCGTATCCACTGGCACGACCGTGTACACCCTGTCGCTACAGAACCCCGTTCGCGTGCGCGCCTATGTCGGCGAGCCGCAGCTTGGCCTGATCCGTCCCGGCGCGCATGTTGAACTTTTCACCGATACGCGTCCCGGCAAGCCATATGAAGGCCAGGTCGGCTTCGTTTCACCCGTCGCCGAGTTCACGCCAAAATCGGTTGAAACGCCGGAGTTGCGCGCCGATCTCGTCTACCGCTTCCGCATCATCGTCAATGATCCTGACAATGCGCTGCGCCAGGGCATGCCGGTGACCGTCCGGGTCGTGGACGATGGCGCTGCTGTCGCCGCGAAGGATTGAGGTTCGGTTATGGCTGAGGCGCTCATACATCTGTCATCAGTCGGGAAGAGCTTCGCAGGCGAAACTGCGCTGAGCGATATCAGCGCCGAAGTCCATGGCGGCGTGTTGACCGGTCTCGTGGGACCGGACGGTGCGGGTAAGACCACGCTGATCCGTCTCATGACTGGCCTGCTGGCACCGGATGTCGGACATATTCAGGTGCTCGGCATCGACAGCCGTACCGATCCGCAGGCGATCCAGAACCAGATCGGCTATATGCCGCAGCGCTTCGGGCTTTATGAGGATCTGACCGTACAGGAAAACCTGACGCTCTACGCCAATCTGCGCGGATTGCCCGAAGCAGAACGCTCCGGGACTTTCAAGAAGCTGTTACACTTCACCGCGCTCGAACCCTTTACACAGCGCCCGGCGGGAAAGCTTTCCGGCGGCATGAAGCAAAAGCTCGGCCTTGCCTGCGCACTGATCCGGACACCGCGCGTTCTCCTGCTCGATGAGCCAAGCGTCGGCGTCGATCCGATCTCACGGCGCGAGCTCTGGCAGATGGTTCAGGAGCTGAAAGGCGACGGAATCGCCGTGATCTGGTCGACGGCCTATCTGGATGAGGCCGAGCGATGTGACCGCGTTCTGCTGCTCAATGATGGCAAGCTCATATTCGAAGGGGTGCCGGGCGATCTGACCGCCCGCGTGAAAGGCCGGGTTTTCCAGGTGAGAGACTTGGCGAACGAACGGCGTAAATTGTTGACCCTGGCCCTTGATGCACCCGGCATTGTCGATGCGCTGATACAGGGCGATGCGCTCAGACTCGTGACAGCTGAAAAACCGGAAGGCGACGGCGATGGGCTGAAAGCGGTACTCGGCGAAGATTTCAAGGACGTCGAGATCACCAGCACGACGCCGCGCTTCGAGGATGCCTTCATCGACACACTCGGCGGCGCTCACGGCGGCCAATCAGCGCTTGCTGAAAATGTAACGCCTAAATCAGGCGATGGGCCCGTCATCGAAGCGCGCGGTCTGACGAAGATGTTCGGCGATTTCACGGCCGCACAGGATGTGACCTTCTCCATTCCGCCGGGCGAGATTTTCGGACTGCTCGGCCCGAACGGTGCGGGCAAGTCGACGACGTTCAAGATGCTCTGTGGACTGCTCAAACCGACCGGCGGCGAGGGACGTGTCGCCGGTTTCGATCTGCGCCGCGCTGCGGCCGATGCGCGAGGGCGGCTCGGCTATATGGCGCAGAAATTCTCACTCTATGGCGATCTGAGCACGGCGCAGAATCTTGACTTCTTCGCCAGTGTCTACGGCCTTGGCGGCAAGCGAAAATCGGAAAAAACCAACGCGATGATCGAGGCTTTCGATCTTGGCCGCTATCTGAACACCAACACCAAGGATCTGCCGCTCGGCTTCAAGCAGCGCCTCGCGCTTGCCTGCGCCGTCATGCATGAACCCGATGCGCTGTTTCTCGACGAGCCAACCTCTGGCGTCGATCCGATTACCCGGCGCGAGTTCTGGACGCATATCAACGGGCTGGTCCGCAAGGGTGTCGCCATTCTCGTGACCACCCACTTCATGGACGAAGCCGAATATTGCGACCGGATCGCCTTGATGTATCACAGCCGGACTATTGCACTCGGCTCGCCGGAAGAGCTGAAGGCGCGTGCAGTATCCAAGGACACCCCCAGTCCGTCGCTTGAGGACGCATTCATCCATCTGGTGGAAACTTCAGGTGACAGTGAAAGGCAAGCGGCATGATGGTGGGGCGTATCAGGACAATGGCGGGTGTAGTGTTGATGTCTCCACCCTCACCCGGCGCTTCGCGCCGCTCTCTCCCGCCGCGAACTCAATCCATGCCCTCTCCCCTCGCGGGAGAGGGCGGGATGCGTAGCATTCCGGGTGAGGGGCCATGATGCAGAACCTGGACAATCCGACTCCATCCACGGGCAGCCTTCGCCGCCTTGCCGCGCTTCTGACCAAGGAGTCGATCCAGATCGTGCGCGACCCGAGCAGTATTCTGATCGCCTTTGTGCTGCCGCTGATCCTCCTGTTCCTGTTTGGCTACGGCGTGTCGCTGGATGCTAATAACGTCAAGATCGGCGTTGCCGTCGAAGCCCCGAGCGAGCCGTCACAGAGCCTTGCCGCCGCCTTCCGCGCCTCACCGTTCTTCAATGTGCGTGAAGCTCGCAACCGGCGCGAATTGGAACCCGCACTGATCTCCGGTGCCATTCGCGGTATCGTCGTCATCCCCGCGCGCTTCGGCGAGGAAGTCTCCCGCAACCCGCGTACAGCACGCATCCAGGTACTGACCGACGGCTCCGAGCCCAACACGGCAAAATTCGTCGAGAATTACGCTCAAGGGGTCTGGCAAAGCTGGCTCGCGGCACAGTTGCCCGGCAATCAGGCCGCCCAGCCTGTCAGCCTTGAGCCGCGTTTCTGGTTCAATCCGGAACTGCGCAGCCGCTATTTTCTCGTTCCCGGCGTCATCGCCATCGTCATGACGCTGGTCGGCACGCTGCTGACCGCACTCGTCGTCGCCCGCGAGTGGGAGCGCGGTACGATGGAAGCCATGATGGCGACACCGATCTCGACGACGGAGCTGATCGTCGGTAAGCTGTTGCCCTATTTCGTGCTGGGCCTTTGCGCCATGGCTTTATGCACCGCAATCGGCGTCTTCCTGTTCGGCGTGCCGCTCCGAGGATCGTTTCTGGCGCTGCTGGCTATCTCGGCGGCCTTTCTCGTTCCCGCGCTTGGACAGGGTCTCCTGATCTCGTCCGCGGCGAAAAACCAGTTCGTCGCCTCGCAGGCCGCACTGCTCTCCGGCTTCCTGCCGGCCATGTTGTTGTCCGGCTTCGTTTTCGAGATCAACTCGATGCCGAAGCTCATTCAGGCCGTCACCTATATCGTTCCGGCCCGATATCTGATCCCGAGCCTGCAGACGGTGTTTCTGGCGGGCGACATCTGGCCGCTCTTTTTGAAGGACATGGCGGCGATGCTGGGGATCGGTGCGGTCTTCCTGTTCCTGACAAGCCGAACCACGCGAAAGAGTCTTGAGTAATGTGGCGCCGTCTACGAGCCTTGATCATCAAAGAGTTGCTCGCCGTTCTGCGCGATCCGCGCGGACGCTTCATCCTGATCGGTCCACCGCTTGTACAAATGTTTGTCTTCAGCTATGCCGCGACGCTCGACGTCACGAATGTCGATATCGGCGTGGTCAACAGAGATGCCGGCCGCTGGAATGCGGAATTCGTGCAAAGGCTGGATGGTGCGCCAACTTTCCGCAGCGTCACGCCGATGTCAAACCTGAAAGAGGCGCGTGAAGCAATCGACAACCGGCAGGTCATCGCAGTTCTGAATATTGGCGAAAACTTCTCGCGCAATATCGTGAGCGGCAAGCCGGCGAAAATTCAGGTGATCCTCGACGGGCGGCGCTCCAACGCATCGCAGATCGTGCTCGGCTATATGAGCGCCATCGCCAACGATCTGTCCCGGTTCATTCAGATCAAGGATGAAACGCGGCTTCGGCAGGCCGAAAGCGCCATCGCCGTGCGTCACTGGTTCAATTCGAACCTTATCTATATCTGGTTCACCGTACCGAGCCTTCTGGGCACGCTCGGTCTCCTGATTGCGCTGGTCGTCACGGGTCAATCGGTCGCCCGGGAACGCGAGTTGGGCACATTCGATCAGCTCATGGTCTCGCCTTTGCGCGTGCATGAAATCCTGATCGGCAAGATGCTGCCGCCGCTGATCATCGGCGTTGTTCAGGCAACCGCCTTTCTGCTTGTCGCAACGCTGTTCTTCGAAGTCCCGCTGCGCGGTTCGCTTGCGCTCCTTTATATCGGCGTCGTCTTCTTTTTGGCCGCCGTCATCGGCATCGGCCTGTTCATCTCATCGCTCGCCCAAACGCAGCAGCAGGCCTTTCTCGGCACGTTCATGTTCGCCGCGCCCGCCATCCTGCTTTCAGGATTTGCGACGCCGGTCGAGAACATGCCCGACTGGCTTCAGCTCATCACCGAGGCGAATCCCTTGCGGCATTTTCTGGTGATCGTTCGAGGCGTCTTCCTGAAAGACATGCCTCCGATTGATATCGCCGAAAACATCGTTCCGCTTATCATCATCGCGACGTTTACCCTGTCTGTCGCAGCCTGGCTGTTCCGGCAGCGTATGGAGTGACGTGCGCAGGGCGTGTCGCTGCCGCGCTGCCGCACTCAACTGCCAAGACGTGCAAGTGCCCGCTTCCGTTCATCCGTCAGCGATGATGTAGGCGTCAGAGCCTCGGGATCGACCCGAACCTCGATAATCGACGGTTTCCCGGATGCCTTTGCCTGGGTGAAAGCCTCCACGAACTGTTCGGTCCTCTCAACGGTCGCGCCGAATCCGCCGCAGGCGCGAGCAAAGGCAGCGAAATCCGGGTTCTTCAGATCCGTGCCGGAGATGCGTTCCGGATAATGCCGTTCCTGATGCATCCGGATGGTGGCGTACATACCGTTATTCACGACGACGACGATGATCGGCGCATGTTCCTGCACCGCCGTCATGAACTCCAGACCTGTCATCTGGAAGCAGCCATCGCCAGCAAAGGCCAGCACCGTACGGTCCGGATGCCGAATTTTCGCTGCGACAGCGGCAGGGACGCCGTAGCCCATCGAGCCGGAGGTCGGGGCAAGTTCGGTGCGGTATTTCCGGTACCGCCAGAAACGATGGACCCATATCGTGTAATTGCCAGCACCATTCGTGATGATCGTGTCATCGGGCAATGTCTCGCGCAGATGCTGAACGATCTCGGCAAGCTGAACGGTTCCGGGCGATTGTATGGGCCGGCTATGCGCCTCGAAATCGGCATGCGCGCCTGCCGCCCACTCCGCGCGCGGCCCATTACGCGGCTCCAGCTTTCGCAGCGCCCGGCCGAACGCCCCCATTCCCGATACGATGCCGAGCGTCGGCGAATAGACGCGGCCCAGCTCCTCCGGCCCCGGATAGACATGCACGAGTTTCTGTTGCGGCGTCGGGATGCCGACCAGCGTATAGCCGGACGTCGTGATCTCGCCGAGCCGTGAACCGGCCACCAGCAACAGATCGCTTTCCTTGATCCGCGCGGCCAACTGCGGATTGATACCGATGCCGACATGGCCGGCATAGTTGGGATGGTCGTTATTGAAGTAATCCTGGCAACGGAACGATGCGCCCACCGGCACCTGATGCGCCTCGGCAAACGCCTCAAAATCAGCGCGCACTTCCTCGCTCCATCCGCCGCCGCCGATGATGCACACCGGCCGTTCGGCCTTCGCCAGCAACGCGGACAACTCCGCCATCGCTTCAGGTGTCGGCGATGCCTCGGCGCGCCTGTAGGGCTTTGCATCCTCAACGCTCGCGGTTGCGCTCAGCATATCCTCGGGCAATGCAAGCACGACCGGACCAGGCCGGCCGGACGTCGCCGTATGAAAAGCCCGTGAAACAAATTCGGGAATGCGGGATGTATCATCGATCTGCGCAACCCACTTTGCCATCTGGCCGTACATGCGGCGGTAATCGACTTCCTGAAACGCCTCGCGCTCGATCATGCCCCGTCCTACCTGGCCGATGAGCAGGATCATCGGCGTGGAGTCCTGAAAGGCGATATGGACGCCAGCCGAGGCGTTGGTGGCCCCGGGGCCGCGTGTGACGAAGCAGATACCAGGCCTTCCGGTAAGCTTACCATAGGCATCCGCCATGATCGCAGCGCCCCCCTCATGCCGGGCATTGATGAAGCGGATGGCGGGAACGTCATGCAGCCCGTCAAGCGCGGCCAGAAAGCTTTCGCCGGGAACGCCGTAAATCGTATCGGCGCCATGAAGGGCAAGCTGGTCTATCAGAATGCGTCCGCCGTGGCGCGGCTGGGCCGAATTGTTCATGTTGCTCACCTCATTTCGATTATTCTAATTGATTATAGAGGATTGCAAATTGGCGGTCTTTGCGCTGCCGCATATTGGACCGGGAACGGCCGGTCAGGAGGCAAATTGTCCTGGCGGCAATGGACAAAGGCCGCTGCCGACCCGTTTGAGATTCTTACGTCAGTTTTGCGTACACAGCACGGCA